>NKIT01000171.1 GCA_002256185.1 Rhodobacteraceae bacterium PARR1
ATCTTGATCCCCGCGCCTTGCAAGGCCCCCTGCAAGGTCTGGGTCAGACGGTCGATGCGGGGTTCGGTCTCTGTCCGTGCCATGTCCATCAGCACGGTCGCCACCAGATCATCCTGTTCGGTCAGATCGACGCCCGACAGCAGGTCATCACGGTCATGCCGTTCGGCCAAGGCGCGGGACGCCTCATCGCTGGCATCTTCCGACAGGCGGTAGATCGTGGCCCCCACCGCCTCGCCTTCCGCAATCGCATCGGCGTGAAGCGAGACGAACACCTGCGCCCCTGCCGCGCGGGCAATGGAGGTACGGGTTTCCAAGGGGACAAAGACATCCTCTTCGCGCGTCATTACCACGCTAAAGCCACCGTCGCGCAGCAGGGTTTCCTTGAGTTCCCGCGCAAAGGTCAGCATCAAGGCCGCTTCGGTCTGGCCATCGCGTTCTGCGCCGGGATCAATGCCGCCATGACCGGGGTCCAGTACCACGACCAAAGGGCCATCGCCGCGCTTCAGGGGCGCGGGCAGGTCAGCCGCCGTGGGCATCGCCCATCCGTCGGGTTCCGGGGCGGCCGCAGCGCGGGCGAAGTCGGCGGGGCTTGTAGGCTGTAGCCGCAGGGTCACGGCCGTTTCAGGCTCTGTCACCATCGCAGCGATTTGCACGGCATAGGGACCGTCCAATTCCAACACCAGCCGTGACCAACCGGGACGGAACACGCCTGCACGCAGGGTCGTGATCTGCGGGGCATCACGCACCATGGCATCAAGACCGGTCCAATCCACCTCACGAAAGTCCATCACGGCGCGCGGCGGATTGTCGAGCATGCGCACCCGCCACGGCACCGGCTGCGACAGGCCCAGCGTGACAGTCACACCCCTGTCGTCCCCGGTGACAGAGGACCGCGCAGGATCGAGCCGGGCCAGCGCCGACAACTCTTGCGCCGGGGCCGACAGGCCGAATGTCGCAAAGACAAGCACCAAGACAGAAAAAAGAAAACGCATACCCGCCCCCGTTTGCCGCGACATTGCCGCGCTGAAGCGCGAAAGGCAAATCAACTGGTTTCAATTTGAGTGGACGCCTACTCGTGGTTAAGGGCGCAAGGCGATTTCGGACAGTCCGGGGGACTGTCGGAGATCGCCGCCATAGGTCCGCGCACGACCTGCCGGGGTGGGCGCTTCTTGCGCACGCCCCGGTGGGGCGGGGCGTGCGCGGACCGGACCTTTGGGGCCCGGTCCAATCCAAACGGTTGCGCCTTTGGCCAGTTCGTCCCCTGCCCTCACCGCCCCGCCATAAACGCCTGCAACCGCGCCAACCCTTCGGCGATATCCGCCGTGGCGCGGGCATAGGAAAACCGCAAAGTCCGGCCGCCGCGCAGCGGATCAAAATCCAGACCCGGCGTTACCGCCACACCTGCGCCGTGCAGAATCTCGGCGGCGAAGGACAGTGAGTCTTCGGTCAGGTCCGACACATCGGCATAGATGTAGAACGCCCCATCCGGCGGCGCGATCTTGGTGAAACCGGCTTTCGGCAGACCCTCCAGCATCAGGCGGCGGTTCTCGGCATAGGTCGCGCGGTTGGCCTCCAACTCCTCGATACAGTCCAGCGCCGCCAAAGCGGCGATCTGGCTGGCATGCGGCGGGCAGATGAACATGTTCTGCGCCAGACGCTCGACCGTGCGTATCTGCGACTCTGGCACCACCATCCAGCCGATCCGCCAACCCGTCATCGAGAAATACTTGGAAAAGCTGTTGATCACGTGAACATCATCGCCGACCTCAAGCGCCGAGACCGCGCGGTCGCCGTAATGCAGCCCGTGATAAATCTCATCCGAGATAAAGGCGATGTCCCGCCCCCGCGCCGCGTCCATCAGCGCAGACAGGCGCGCGTGATCCAGCATCGTGCCAGATGGATTGCCGGGCGAGGCGACGATCACCCCCTGCAAATCGACCCCTGCAAAATCGGCGGGCACGGGTTGCAGGCGGTGCTCTGCCGCTGTTGGCAGGCCCACCGGCGTCAGCGACAGGGCGCGCAGAATCTGGCGGTAGCTGGGATAGCCCGGTTCCCCCAAGCCCACCCGGTCGCCTGCATCAAAGAGCGTGGTGAACGACAACAGAAACGCCGCCGATGACCCTGCCGTCACCATCACGCGGTCGGGGTTCAGATCGACGCCATACCAGCGGCGGTAAAGTGCTGCGATCCCGGCGCGCAGTTCCGGCAGACCGAGGGCGACGGTGTAGCCCAAAGGCCCGGCCTCCATCGCCCGTGCCAGCGCTTGACGTGCGCCCGCAGGCGCAGGGGTTCCGGGTTGGCCAACCTCCATATGGATGACCGACCGCCCTGATGCCTCAAGCGCGCGGGCCTGTTCCATGACATCCATCACGATGAAGGGATCGACCTGACCGCGCCTTGAAATCCTCATGCCCCTGCCCCTATGGTGATGCCGATTTCAATGTGACCTCGCCTGTCCGTGGCCCAAGGTCAAGCCAGACGGAGCCTGCGATGCGTCCCCTGTTCCCTGCCCTCTTGTCCGTGGCCCTGCTGGCCTCTCCCGCCTTGGCCTTTGACATCAACAACATGACCGATGCCGAACGCGCGGCCTTCAATCAGGCGGTGCGCGATTATCTGGTGGCCAACCCCGATGTGCTGGTCGAATCCTACGCCACCCTGCAACGGCAGGAAGAGGCGGCACAGGCCGACCGTGAGGCGCAGATTCTGGCCGACAATCACGATACGATCTTCAACGATCCGAATTCTTGGGTGGGCGGCAATCCGCAGGGCGACATCACGGTGGTCGAATTCATCGACTATCGCTGCGGCTATTGCCGAAAGGCGTGGCAAGAGGTGGATCAACTGATCAACACCGATGGCAATATCCGCTTTGTGCTGAAGGAATTCCCGATCCTTGGCGATCAATCGGTGCTGGCGTCACGCTTTGCCATCGCGGTCCGGATGCTGCACGGCGACGAGGCCTATCGCAAAACCCACGACGCCTTGCTGTCGATGCGCGCAGATGCCACGCCGGAAACACTGACACGGCTGGCAGGTGACCTTGGCCTTGATCCCGCCCCCTTGGCGGAAAAGATGAACAGCGATGAGGTGACCGCCGTCATCGCCGCCAATCACGAGCTGGGCAATTTGCTTGAGGTGAACGGCACCCCCACCTTCGTTGTCGGCGGCACAATGGTGCGCGGGTACTTGCCGCTGGATGGTATGCAACAAATCGTGGCTGAGGCGCGCGATAAAGCGGGCTGACAAACCCAATTGAAAAGGTCCGGCAAAACCGGACCTTTTCACTATCAATCAATCGGAAAGCTCACTCCGCCGCTTCCTTCTCGGCCTCAATCTCTGAGGCCTTTTTCTCAACCAATTCAACGATGTGGTCAATCATCGCCTCGTTCCCCAGCTTGTGGCTTTGCTTTCCCGCGAGGTAAACCATGCCGGACCCGGCCCCACCGCCGGTAAAGCCGATGTCGGTCATCAGCGCCTCACCGGGGCCATTGACCACACAGCCAATGATCGACAGCGACAGGCTGGTGGTGATGTGGGCAAGGCGATCTTCCAGCGCCGAGACCGTCTTGATCACGTCAAACCCCTGCCGCGCGCAAGACGGACAAGAGATGATCGTGACACCGCGATGGCGCAGGCCCAGTGATTTCAGGATTTCAAACCCGATTTTCACCTCTTCCACCGGATCAGCGGACAAAGACACGCGGATTGTGTCGCCGATGCCCATCCAGAGCAGGTTCCCCAAGCCGATGGCCGATTTCACCGTGCCGGACATCAGACCGCCGGCTTCGGTGATCCCCAGATGGATGGGGGCGTCGGTGGCTTCGGCCAGTTGCTGATAGGCAGCAGCCGCAAGGAAGACATCCGACGCCTTCACGCTGATCTTGAATTCGTGAAAGTCGTTGTCTTGCAACAGCTTGATGTGATCCAGACCGGATTCCACCATGGCCTCGGGGCAAGGCTCACCATATTTCTCAAGCAGGTGCTTTTCCAAAGACCCGGCGTTCACCCCGATGCGGATGGAACAACCGTGATCCTTGGCGGCTTTGACCACCTCTTTCACCCGCTTGGCGTCACCGATGTTGCCGGGATTGATGCGCAGGCAGGCGGCCCCAGCCTCGGCGGCTTCGATCGCGCGTTTGTAGTGGAAATGGATGTCGGCCACGATCGGCACCGGGCTTTCGGCGACGATTTCGCGCAAAGCACGGGTCGACTCTTCATCCGGGGTCGAAATCCGCACGATGTCGGCCCCGGCGATGGCGCAGCGCTGCACCTGTTCGATGGTCGCGGCGATGTCGGTGGTCAGCGTGTTGGTCATGGTCTGCACCGAAATCGGCGCATCGCCCCCCACCAGCACTTTGCCCACGCGGATTTGCCGGGATGTGCGGCGGTAGATGTTGCGCCACGGGCGCACGGCATTCAGCGACATGGAAACGAGTCCTAAGCAAGGAAAGGCGTTAGGATCATTGATAGAGAGAAGAGACCCGCGCGACAACAGCGCGGGTCAAAGTTGACACCGGAATGTGTCAGTTTCAATCTGACAGAGGGTTGACCAGCGGTTCCGTCGTGGCTTCGGCCACGGTCCCATATTGCGCCAGATCGGCATCCCCGGTCAGGTCGGCCAACGCAAAGTTCTGCGTCACGGCATCAGGCGACAGCGCGACGTTCTTGACGACGGATGCCCCTGCCGCCGCCGGACCATAGGTCTTGCCGCCGACGTTGAAATAAACCGACCCCGAATTGCCCGCCCGCAGCAGCGCCGGGTCTTCCAGTTGCGGCACGGCATAGCGTTCGCCCGCATCAAGGATCTTCTCGAACAGGATCGTGCCATCCGCCGATTGCACACGCACCCATGACGGGCGCACGGCAAGGATTTCCACTGGCGCGGCTTGGGCCACGACCTGCACTTCATCGCCAACAGCCTCGGTCACTGCGGCATCGACTGCGCTGGCAATCTGCTGTTCGGCGGTGGTGGCCAGCGTGCCATTGGCGCGCGGATCAATCGCGGCAATCGGGCCATCGCGCGAGGTCAGCACCGGCACATCCAGCGCCTGCGGGCGCGACAGGCGGTCACTGGTCAGCACGGGGCCATTCAGCACCGTTCCATCCGCCGCCGCCTGCACCGGATCAACCGAGGCAAGGTCCATCCCATCGGCGGGCGCTTCGGCCTGTGCCAGAACCGGCGCAGGTTTCACACCGGCCAAAGGATCAATCTCAACCGCGACTTCGGGCGCTTGATCAACTGGGGCGAGTTGGACGCGCTGCACTTCTTGCAACACCGACCAGCCGCCATAGCCGATGGCACCGATCAGCACCGCCAGCACCAGCAAGGACCCGACAGCACCCGGTTCGATCCGGCTGAGGATGCTTTCGCTGCGCGGGATGAAGGCGGCATTCGGGTTGAACAGCGGATCGCCGCTTTCCTTGAGGCTGCGCTTTGCGGTGATTTCCGGCGAGGATGCGGCCGCGCTCATGCCATGGGCGACGGTGAAGCCCGCCTCATTGCAGAACCGCTGAAACGCGGCATCGGGTTCCATGCCAAGGTAACGCGCATAGGACCGCACATAACCCGCGATGAAACCGGGGGTTTCAAAGGCCGATACGTCGCAGTTTTCGATGGCGGCGATGTAGGTTGCCTTGATCTTCAACTCACGCTGAACATCCAGCAATGACTTACCCAGCGTGGCACGCTCGCCCCGCATAAGGTCACCCAGACGCAGTTCGAAATCGTCAAAGCCTTTCGGCTTGTCAGCTTCCACCGTCGAAGGTTTTGCCCTCCGCCCGATCATGCGACCTGCCCCATCAAACCTGCCCCAAGTGCGCGAGTCGACACCCACGCCTCATCTTGATTCGTATTGACAGAACCGTAGCCCAGGGCACGCCGACTTGCATAACTG
>NKIT01000172.1 GCA_002256185.1 Rhodobacteraceae bacterium PARR1
GGGCGCAGTCCAAATGGCTGGGCCGGCCGTCCGAGGAACGCTTCAAGGGCTTTGGCGTATCAGCCTGCGCGACCTGCGACGGGTTTTTCTATCGCGGCAAAGAGGTCGTGGTGATCGGCGGCGGCAATACGGCGGTCGAAGAGGCGCTGTTCCTGACCAACTTCGCCAGCAAGGTCACGCTGATCCACCGCCGCGACAGCTTCCGCGCGGAAAAGATCATGCAGGACCGGCTGTTCAAGAACCCCAAGGTGCAGGTCTTGTGGAACCACACGGTGGATGAGGTGCTGGGGACCGACACCCCGCTGGGCGTCACCGCCGTGCGCGCGCGCAATGTGAACACGGGCGAGGCGACGGATATTCCTTGCGCCGGGTTCTTTGTCGCCATCGGTCATGCACCCGCGTCAGAATTGGTCAAAGACCAGTTGGAACTGCACAACGGCGGTTATGTGGTGGTGGAGCCGGGCAGCACCCGCACCTCGATCCCCGGCGTATTCGCGGCGGGCGATCTGACCGACCATGTTTACCGCCAAGCCGTCACCAGCGCCGGGATGGGCTGCATGGCGGCGCTGGATGCGGAAAAATTCCTCGCCGGGACGCATTGACCCCCACTGACCGGTCCGCTGCCGCGGGCCGGTCAGGCCGCGTGAAAAGACCTTTCCGACAGCGCGGCACGCGGGCAGAAATTTTCCCGCCCTGCCGCGAAAACGCAGCATTTCCGCCCTTTTTCCGCTGCATATTTCCAAGATTGCTGGAAATCTGTTCCCAAGGGGCGTAAAGCCCCGCGCAACGGCGGCACCTTCGCTGCCATCGCGCATTTCTTGCCCAGAGGCCCAGATATGACCATTGCCAACCATGCCCCGATCCCGGAGCTGTATGTTTCGTCGGACTCCGCCCAGAAGCTGAAACTTCAGGCGGCCAGCCTGCCGTCGTGGGATCTGACCGCGCGTCAGGTCTGCGATCTTGAGCTGTTGATGAACGGCGGGTTTTTCCCGCTGAAGGGTTTCCAGTCCGAAGCCGATTACAACGGCACGGTCGAGAATATGCGCACCGCCGATGGCACGCTGTGGCCGATCCCGGTGACGCTGGATGTGTCAGAAAAGTTTGCCGATGGCGTGGCCCCCGGTCAGGACATTGCCCTGCGTGATCAGGAGGGCGTGATCCTTGCCATCCTGTCGATCACCGACAAATGGGTGCCGAACAAGGCAAATGAGGCGGCAAAGGTCTTTGGTGCCGATGATCTGGCGCACCCCGCCGTGAACTACCTGCACAATGTGGCTGGCCCCGTCTATCTCGGCGGCCCGATCACCGGCATCCAGCAGCCGATGCACTATGACTTCAAGGCCCGCCGCGACACGCCGAATGAATTGCGTGCCTTCTTCCGCAAGATGGGCTGGCGTCGCATCGTGGCCTTCCAGACCCGCAACCCGCTGCACCGCGCGCATCAGGAACTGACCTTCCGCGCCGCCAAAGAGGCCGAAGCGAACCTGTTGATCCATCCCGTTGTCGGGATGACCAAACCGGGTGATGTGGACCACTTTACCCGCGTGCGCTGCTATGAGGCGGTGCTCGATCAATACCCGGCCTCGACCACGCACTTGTCATTGCTTAATCTGGCCATGCGGATGGGCGGCCCGCGTGAGGCGCTGTGGCATGCCATCATCCGCAAGAACCACGGCCTGACCCATTTCATCGTCGGGCGTGACCATGCCGGTCCGGGCAAGAACAGCGCAGGGCAAGATTTCTACGACCCCTACGCCGCGCAGACACTTGTGGCAGAGCACCAAAAAGAAATCGGCATCGAAATGGTCGATTTCAAACAGATGGTCTATGTGCAGGAAAAGGCCCAGTATTATCCCGTGGACGAAGTGCCCGCAGGCTCAACCGTGCTGGATATCTCGGGCACCGAATTGCGCCGCCGCCTGCGCGAAGGGTTGGAAATCCCTGATTGGTTCAGCTTTCCGCAGGTCGTCACCGAACTGCGCCGCACGTCCCCGCCGCGCGCCCAGCAGGGCTTTACGGTGTTCTTCACCGGGCTTTCGGGGTCGGGCAAATCCACCATCGCCAATGCGCTGATGGTCAAGCTGATGGAAATGGGTGGCCGTCCGGTGACGCTGTTGGATGGTGATGTGGTGCGTAAGCACCTGTCGTCGGAACTTGGGTTCAGCAAGGAACACCGCGACATCAACATCAAACGCATCGGCTATGTGGCGTCGGAAATCACCAAGAACGGCGGCATCGCCATCTGCGCGCCCATCGCCCCCTACACCGCCACCCGCCGCGCCGTGCGTGAGATGATCGAAGCCTACGGCGCCTTCATCGAAGTGCACGTGGCCACCAGTATCGAAGAATGCGAACGCCGCGACCGCAAGGGCCTGTACAAGCTGGCGCGTGAAGGCAAGATCAAGGAATTCACTGGCATTTCAGACCCCTACGAGGCCCCGACCAAGGCCGAACTGGTGGTCAACACCGAAGGCGCAGAGGTCGACTATTGCGCCCAGCAAGTGATCCTGAAGCTGGAAAGCATGGGCCTGATCAAGGGCTGAGCTGGCCGAGTATAGTGACAAAGGCCCCGCAGCGATGCGGGGCCTTTCGTTTTAGACGGTGGGCGAGAGGACCGACGCAGAGCGGTCCAGTGGACCGATCTGCCGGTCCGATTGCGGCTGAGGCAACGAAGCCGCAAGGGGTGGTCATCAGGCTTAAGGCATCAGGCGCGGGACGTGACCGCCCGGCGGGAGCGATTTATCGCGCCCGCCCCCCGCAGGGCGGGCACGGCCCGTGCACGGGGCGCACGGGCGGGCATAGGTCAGATGTTCCGCGCTATACGCGGCGCGCGCCGCGTATAGATGCCAACACTTTTCAATGCACGTTCACCGGCGCGAAATCGTTCTGGCGGGCGATGACAAAGGCCATCTCTCGGTCCAAGACCAGCGCCAGGCGGTCGCCATCCTGATCGTGCATCGCATAGATCGTCTTCATGCCGTCCAGTTGCGCCTGAACCTCGGCGGGCAGGTCGTCCACGGCGACGGGGCGGATATAGACGATCTTCGGCCCGGCTTCGGGCAATCCGTTGAATTTCGTGTCCATGATGACCCCCTTATTTGCGCCCGATACGGCCGGACCCCGAAGGCCCGGAATTGATCTGGATGGTCTGCACCACGGTTTCGGGAACAAGACGGCGCAGGTCGATGTGCAAGAGGCCGTGTTCCAGATTGGCCCCCGCAACCTCGACCCCGTCGGCCATCACGAAACTGCGCTGGAAGGCGCGCGCGGCGATGCCACGGTGCAGGAAAACGCGGTCAGTGGTGTCTTCGCCCTGACGTCCGCGCACGACAAGTTGGCGATCCTCAACCGTGATTGCCAGATCATCCTCGCGGAAGCCCGCGACGGCCAAGGTGATGCGATAGGCGTTTTCGGACACCGCTTCGATGTTGAAGGGGGGATAACCTTCGGCAGCGGTCTTGGCGGTGCGTTCGACCAGCCGTTCCAGTTGTTCAAAGCCCAGCAGATAAGGGTGGGCCCCAAAAGTCAGTTTCGTCATCGGACATGCCCTTGTGGAAAGCGACATCAACAGCGCGGCCCCGAAACGGCAACCCGCCCGACCTCAATATGGGGGCCGCGCCGCAACGCCGCAAGGGTGGGTGAAAGCCCGGTGAAAACCTTGTCCGGACAGTCAGATTCCTTCCCGTTTTGGCTACGAATCGCTATACTGTTGCTACACACAGGGGTTGCGACATGCCCCGCCACCCAACTGAGCAGACGCCATGAACGCGCCCACCGAACTGAACTTCGAAGAGATGCTCCGTATCCGGCTGGAAGTCCTCCGCCGGGAACACCGCGATCTGGACGAGGCTATTTTCGCGCTGGAAACCGGCGGTCGCCCTGATCAGTTGACGCTCCGCCGCCTGAAAAAGCAGAAACTGGCGCTGAAGGATCAGATCGTGAAGATTGAGGATCAGTTGATCCCGGACATCATCGCCTGACGCGGCTATTGCTTGCCCCTTGGCCGCAATCCTCTATAGACGCGCCAGCAGGTGCAGGGGGCGTTTATGGCCGTTGACGTCGGAATCATCATGGGCAGCCAGTCGGACTGGTCCACCATGAAAGAGGCAGCGTTGATCCTTGACGAATTGGGGATCGGGTATGAGGCCAAGATCGTCTCTGCCCATCGCACGCCGGATCGGCTGTGGTCCTATGGCAAGACGGCGGCAGAGCGCGGGCTAAAGGTCATCATCGCCGGGGCCGGTGGCGCGGCGCATCTGCCCGGCATGATGGCGTCGAAGACCCGCATCCCGGTGATCGGCGTTCCGGTGCAGACCAAGGCGCTGTCGGGGGTCGATAGCCTGTATTCCATCGTGCAGATGCCCAAAGGTTTCCCAGTTGCCACCATGGCCATCGGCACCGCCGGGGCGGCCAATGCCGGATTGATGGCGGCGGGCATCCTTGCCGTGTTTGATCCCGTCCTTGCCGCCCGCCTTGATGCGTGGCGCGATGCCCTGTCCGCCTCGATCCCGGAAGACCCCACCGATGACTGACATGCTTTCCCCCGGCGCGACGATTGGCATCCTTGGTGGCGGGCAATTGGGGCGGATGCTGTCGGTCGCGGCGTCGAGACTTGGGTTTCGGACGCATATCTATGAACCCAGCGCCAACCCGCCCGCAGGCCATGTCGCAGATCAGGTGACCACCGCCGCCTATGACGACTTGACCGCCCTGCGCGCCTTTGCGGCGTCGGTGGATGTGGTCACCTATGAATTCGAGAACATCCCGGCCGAGGCGCTGGATGCCCTCGACGCCATCCGCCCGATCCGGCCAAACCGCCGCGCTCTGGCGGTGTCGCAAGACCGTATCCTTGAAAAAGACTTCCTGACCGGGCTTGGCCTGACCGTCGCACCCTATGCCGCCGTCCAAACCTTGGACGATCTGCATGCCGCCATTACCCGGATCGGCACACCCGCCATCCTGAAAACCACCCGGCTGGGCTATGACGGCAAAGGTCAGGCCCGCCTTCGCAGCCCCGAGGATGCCACCACTGCCCATGCCAGCATGATGGGCGCGCCTTCGGTGCTGGAAGGTTTCATCGACTTCAGCCATGAGGTCAGCGTGATCGCTGCCCGTGGTCTGGATGGATCGGTCGCCTGCTATGATCCCGGCGAGAATGTGCACAAGGACGGCATCCTGTCGACCACCACCGTCCCCTCCCGCCTGTCGCCCAGCCAGCGCACCGATGCTGTGCTTCTGGCTGCGCGCATCCTGAACGCGCTGGATTATGTCGGCGTCATGGGGGTGGAGTTGTTCGTCACCCGTCAGGGCCTGATCGTGAATGAGATCGCGCCCCGCGTGCACAATTCCGGCCATTGGACGCAGAACGGCTGCGCGGTGGACCAGTTTGAACAGCACATCCGCGCCGTGGCCGGTTGGCCCTTGGGCGATGGCAGCCGTCATGCCGATGTGGTGATGGAAAACCTGATCGGCGACGATGTGTTGCGCGTGCCTGCGATTGCCCGCGAACGCAACGCCGCGCTGCATCTTTACGGCAAGGCCGAGGCGCGACCGGGCCGCAAGATGGGCCATGTCAACCGCATCACGCGCGGCATCGCCTGACGCCTAAGCGTCGGGTGTATCGGTATCCGTCTCGCCCCGCTCCAGCCGCCCGCGGGCAACGGCGGCCAGTTTTTCGTAACGCGCGCGAAATGCCTCAAGCTTGGATTCCTCCAACTCCTCAAGGTCCAGCAGCGCATTGTGTGCGCCATTGGTCGCGCGGATCAGCTCGTCCAGCTTCAACTGGATCGCCGCCGTGTCGCGGTTCTGGGTGTTCTGGATCAGGAACACCATCAGGAAGGTGATGATTGTGGTCCCGGTGTTGATCACCAACTGCCATGTGTCGGA
>NKIT01000173.1 GCA_002256185.1 Rhodobacteraceae bacterium PARR1
AGATCACCGTGACCGGCTGGATCGCCATCACATGTTCCAAGCCATGGGTCCAGAACGCGGCAAACAGCGTGGATTTGAACGGCAGCACCCGCAGCGCATCGGTCGAGGTGCCCTCGGGAAAGAACAGCAGCCGATGCCCGGCGCGGATACGATCCTCGAACATCTGCTGCTGGACCTTGGCCTCGGTCCCCTTGCGGGCGATGAACACCGTCCCCGTCGCCGCCGCCAGCCAGCCCACCGGCCCCATCTGCCGCACCTCGGCCTTGGCGACGAAGTAAACCCGCTGGACCGCGTTCAGGGTAAAGATGTCCAGCCATGACGCATGGTTGGCCACCACTGCCCCCCGCGCTGCCATCGGCTGGCCATGGACCACCAGCGGCAAACCCATCAGCACCAGCGCCCAACGGCAGACGAATTCCGTGATATGCGGTGTCCAGGGTCGCGCCGCGCCGAACAGCGGGCGTTCCACCAGCCGCAACGCCAAAAGCAGCAGCAGACAGCCATAGGTCAGAACGGCCACCGCCCCGCCCCGCCGCACCACCCGCACCCATCCGGCCAGCCCCAACCGGGGACGCCGGATTTCGGCGGCCTTCCAATCCATCGCTTCAGGTCCGTTCATCCCGCAACCCCGACCGAACCATCCGCCCGGCCCCGCGTGTAATAGTCCTTATGCCGCGCCGACATCTGCGCCGTATCCATCACCAGACACACATCCGTGGTGTTGAAGGCACGGTCGATCCATGCCCCCTCGCCCACGAAACCGCCCAGCCGCAGATAGGCCTTGATCAGCGCCGGTATCGCCGCCTGCGCCGCGCGGGCGTCAATCCGCTCGGGCGGCAGCAAATCCATTTGCTGTCGCCCCGCAGCTTGGGCCACCACCCGCAGTGGTTCTGGCGCGAGATGGTTGTGATGCAGCCATGACAAAGGCTGGTCCAGCCGCGCGACATCGGTGCCGGGGAAGGATGCGGCACCGAACAGCACCTCGATCCCGCGCTCCAGCACGTAGTCGGCCAGCGCATTCCACAACAGGACCATCGCCGCCCCCCGGCGGTGCGCCGGATGCACACAGGACCGGCCCAGTTCCAGCAACCGCCGACCCGAGGCTTTCAGCACCGACAGATCAAACTCGCTTTCCGAATAAAACCGCCCCTGCGGCCCCACCCTGTCTGACGGCAGCAGACGGTAAACGCCGACCACATCCTCCAGCGCCTCGGCGTCGCGGCTGCGGTCGATCAGCAAAAGATGGTCAAAAAGACCGTCAAATTCGTCGCATTCCAACTGCGCGGCGTGATCCACCATCGGCCCGTCCGCGTGCAATTCCTGCACAAAGACCCGATAGCGCAGGCGCTGCGCGGCCCGCAGGTCACGCGCATCCCGCGCCAAACGCACAATCAGGCCGGAATCGTCAGCAGACATGATGCGAATCGTCCCTGTATTCCCTGTGACCCAGTCGGAGCGCGCCTGAAGTAATGGCGCCAGCCACGCCTGACAACCTCTGAGCAGGCAGCCATGGCCGGGCGCAATGCGTCAACCCTGCCCCACAGCGCGGACTGTCAGAAAAATCTGACAACTTTTGGTTGTGTTTTTAAAATATTCGTCCACCTTTGGGTTATCGTCTCTCGAATACAGGCAAAAGGACCACCTGCTTGCTGTCGATCACCACCTTGCCGGCATGTTCAAAATTGACCGTGACCCGACCGCCGACATTGGACTGGACCTGTCCAAGGCCCCAATCCGCCTCGGTCGGATGGCGGACGAGCATGCCGGGTTCCAAGAGGGCATTCATGTTTCTTTATCCTTTTTGTTGCGGACTACCGGCATGACACACGCACCCAATCTCTCAGCACTGCTGGCCTCGCGCATCTGCCACGACCTTATCAGCCCGATCGGCGCGATCGGCAACGGGCTGGAACTTCTGGTCATGTCAGGCGCGGGCGGCAGTGGCCCGGAACTGACGCTGATCAACGACAGCGTCCTGCAGGCCAACGCCCGCATCCGGTTCTACCGCATCGCCTTTGGCGTCTCTACCCCTGGCCAACAGATCGGCCGGGCGGAAATCCTGTCGATCCTGTCAGACATGATTGCAGGCAGCCGGCTATCGGTCGAATGGCACATCCCGCCAGACTTGCCGCGCGTCGATGCCAAGCTGGCCTTCCTGATCCTGCTCTGTCTGGAAACCGCGCTGCCCTATGGCGGGCGGGTGCGGCTGGACTTGGTGCATGGCCGCTGGACCATCACCGCCCACAGCCTGAAACTGCGGCACGACCCGATGCTGTGGTCCTTGATGACCGATGCCCTGCCCGGGGATCAGATCAGCCCGGCGCAGGTGCAATTCCTGATCGCGCGGGATGAGGCGCGGGATCAAGGCCGCGCCATCACCGCCCAAGCCACAAATGAAGAGATGCGTCTCAGCTTCTGATGGTCCCGTCGCCGGTGACCAGATACTTGAAACTGGTCAACTGCTCTGCCCCGACCGGCCCGCGCGCATGCAGCTTGCCCGTGGCGATGCCAATCTCTCCGCCCATGCCGAACTCGCCGCCATCGGCGAACTGGGTTGAGGCGTTGCGCATCAGGATCGCCGAATCCAACCGCTCAAAGAACCGCGCCGCAGTGGCGTCGTTCTCGGTCAGGATGCTTTCGGTATGCTGGCTGCCATAGCGGCGGATATGGGCAATCGCCTCATCCACCCCATCGACCAGCTTGGCAGCGATGATCATGTCGAGGAATTCGCGCCCGAAATCATCCTCTGCGGCTTTGACAGTGCCCGGGATTTTCAGCAACTCGCCCGTGGCGCGCACTTCAACACCCGCTTTCAGCAGGTCTTCGATCAACACCGCGCCATGCTTGGTGTAAAACTGCCAATCGATCAGCAAACATTCCGCCGAACCGCACACCCCCGTGCGCCGGGTCTTGGCGTTCAGCACCACACGGCGGGCTTTTTCCAGATCGGCGTCGCGGTCAGCGTAAACGTGACAGATCCCCTCCAGATGGGCAAAGACCGGCACCCGCGCTTCGGCCTGCACGAGGCCAACCAGCCCCTTGCCCCCGCGCGGCACGATGACGTCGATAAACTGCACGGCTTTCAGCATTTCCGACACCATCGCCCGGTCCCGCGTCGGGATCAGTTGGATCGCTGCTTCGGGCAGGTTCGCCGCGCGCAGGCCCTGCACCATGCAGTCATGGATCGCTTCCGATGAATAAAAGCTCTCGCTCCCCCCGCGCAGGATGACGGCATTCCCCGCCATCAGGCACAGCGCCCCGGCATCCGCCGTTACATTCGGACGGCTTTCGTAGATCACACCCACCACACCCAAAGGTGTAGCCACCCGTTGGATATGCAGGCCGCTGGGCCGGTCCCATTCCGCCAGCACCCGCCCCACCGGATCACGCTGTTCCGCAACCGATCGCAGCGCATCGACCATGCCGCGAATACGCCCCTCATCCAACGTCAAGCGGTCCATCATCGCAGGCGACAGCCCTTTTTGCCGCCCATAGTCCAGATCGATGTAATTCCCGTCGAGGATTTCCTGCCGCCGGTCCCACATCGCATGCGCCGCAGAGATCAGCGCCGCCGACTTGCGTTCACTGCCCGCAAAGGCCAGTTCCGCCGCCGCAGCCCGCGCCTTGCTGCCGATGTCGGCCATCATCGCGGAAAAGTCTTCGCCCATACCGTCCTGCATCAACTTCCCCGTTGCCCAAATATCCCACGGGGGTCCGGGGGTGTGAAACCCCCGGCTCCGCGAGAGGCCGCTCTCGCGCCCTAAATCACCATGTCGTCCCGATGGATCAGCGCGGCCCGTCCGGCATAGCCAAGGATCGCCTCGATCTCACCGGATTTATGGCCTGCAATCAACTTGGCCTCTGCCGCCGTATAGCGGATCAGCCCCTTGCCCAGAACCACACCGTCGGGGCCAAGGATCGCCACAGGCTCACCCCGGCCAAAGCTGCCCTTGACCGCGCGCACACCGGCGGGCAGCAGCGATTTGCCCTGTGACAGCGCAACCACGGCTCCCGCGTCTACGGTGATGTCGCCCTTGGGCTTCATCGCGTTGATCCAGCGTTTGCGTGCCACTTGCGGGTCCGCACCCGCCACGAACCACGTCCGATGCGCCCCATCGGCCAAGGCCTTCAAGGGACGCAGCACAGACCCTTCCATGATCGCCATGGCACAGCCCCCTGCCACGGCGGTCTTGGCGGCCAGAAGTTTGGTCTTCATCCCGCCCTTGGACAGGCCAGAGATCGGGTCACCCGCCATCGCCTCAATCTCAGGGGTGATGGTTTCCACCAGATCAAAGCGGATGGCGGTCGGGTCTTCCTTGGGATTGGCTGAATAGAACCCGTCCACGTCCGACAGCAGGATCAGTTGATCCGCCCCCACCGTCACGGCAATCTGCGCGGCCAGTCGGTCGTTGTCGCCAAAGCGGATTTCATCCGTCGCAACCGTGTCATTTTCATTCACGATCGGCACCACGCCCAACCCCAACAGGGTTTCCATCGTGGCGCGGCTGTTCAGATAGCGGCGGCGATCCTCGGTATCTTCCAGCGTCACCAACACCTGTCCGGTGGTGATGCCATGCGGGGCGAGGACTTCTTCATAGGCCCGCGCCAGACGGATTTGCCCCACCGCAGCGGCGGCTTGCGATTGCTCCAGCGTCAAGGCCCCCACAGGCAGACCCAGCACAGTGCGCCCCAAGGCGATAGAGCCGGACGACACCAGCACCACATCTGCCCCGCGCACCTTGGCCTCCGCCACATCCATCGCCAAGGCAGACAGCCAGCCCTGCCGCAGGCCCTTTTCACGGTCCACCAGCAAAGCCGACCCGATCTTGATCACCAGACGCCGCGCGGCGCGGATGTCGGGCGCGACCAAAGCGCTTAAGGCTGCCACGGGCCGGCCTCCTCAACGGGATCGGCCCCCTGAATCCGGGCATAAATCGCGCGCAACGTATCCTGAACGCCCATCCCGGCGGCACCCGACAGCACCAGCACCGGCCCACCCGACGCCTTTTCCAGCGCGCGGCGGCGGGTTGAGATCGTCTTGGCATCCAACGCATCACATTTGTTCAAGGCAAGGATCCGCGGCTTGTCGCCAAGGATGTCAGAATATGCCTCAAGCTCGTGCACGATGGTGCGGTAATCCTTGGTGATGGTGGACGATGTGCCATCCACCAGATGGAGCAGCACCTTGCAGCGTTCGACATGGGCCAGAAACTGCATCCCCAACCCGCGCCCTTCGGACGCGCCTTCGATCAGGCCCGGAATATCGGCCATCACGAATTCCTTGCCATCCACCCCGACAACCCCAAGGTTCGGCACCAGCGTGGTAAAGGGGTAATCCGCGATCTTGGGCCGCGCGTTCGACACAGCGGCAAGGAAGGTCGACTTCCCGGCGTTGGGCAAACCCACCAACCCGGCATCAGCGATCAGTTTCAACCGCAGCCAGATCGTGCGTTCCACCCCCGGCAAACCCGGATTGGCACGCCCCGGCGCGCGGTTGGTCGAAGATTTGAAAAACAGGTTCCCGAACCCGCCATTGCCGCCCTTGGCCAAGAGCACGCGCTGACCGACATTGATCAGATCGGCGATCACCGTCTCTTCGTCCTCGTCAAGGATTTCCGTGCCGACCGGCACTTTCAGCAGGATGTCATCACCCGTCTTGCCGGTGCGTTGGCTGCCCATGCCGGGCTGGCCGTTCTTGGCAAAGAAATGCTGCTGATAGCGGAAATCGATCAGCGTGTTCAGACCGTCCACCGCCTC
>NKIT01000174.1 GCA_002256185.1 Rhodobacteraceae bacterium PARR1
ACGGGCGGGCAGCAACCCGCACGGCGAAAGGACTGGTCATCCGACAAACCCACCACGGGGCGCTGTGCGTCAACCTCATCCGTGCGCTGCAGCGCAAGTTCCGGATACAGCAGTTCGACGACACGGCGTGCAGTGACTTCGGCACTGCCAAGGCGGGCCAGAAGGTCCATCTCATCCGCCAGCCCCAGCATCTTGGCCGCTGTCCGCAGCGCCTTGTCGGTGGCACGCTTGCCGACATGGTCAAAAGCCGCGCGCGCCAGTTCCTGTCCCAGCTTGACGAAGCGTCCCCGATCCTCTTCGCGCAGGGATTTGCGGATCGCGGCCTTGGCGCGGCCTGTGGTGACGATGTCGATCCAGCTTGACTGCGGGCGCTGGCCTTCGGCGGTGATGATCTCAACCGATTGGCCGTTCTTCAGCCGTGTCCACAGCGGCACGCGGATGCCATCGACCTTGGCCGAGACGCAGGAGTTCCCGATCCGGGTATGGATGGCATAGGCATAGTCCAATGGCGTCGCACCCCGCGGCAATTGCACCACATCCCCCTTGGGCGTGAAGCAGAACACCTGATCGGAATACATCTCCATTTTAACATGTTCGAGAAACTCGTTGTGGTCGCCCTCATCGAAACGCTCGGTGATGCTGGAAATCCAGTTCGCCGGATCGACGGCAAAGGGGTTCACCGCGCGAACGCCTTCCTTATAGGACCAATGCGCCGCAACGCCCGCTTCGGCCACTTCGTGCATGTCGCGGGTGCGGATCTGCACCTCAACCCGCTTGCCATCGCGGCCAGAGACGGTGGTGTGGATCGAGCGGTAGCCGTAGATGTCGGACAGACGCGAGAAGGCGAGGTCTTTTTCCTGCATCTTGCGCCAGATGGAATAGGGCTTTTTCGCGCGGCCATAGACATCAGCCTCGATCTGGACGCGCTCCAGCTCCAGCCGCAGGTCGGCGCTGATCTTGTGGACCACGTCACCCGCTTCGCGTTGCAAGGTGATGAAACGACGGATGATAGAGTTGCGCGCATCTGGGTTAAGAACCCGAAAGGCGAGGTCTTCCAACTCTTCGCGCATCCACTGCATGCCCATTCGGCCTGCAAGCGGGGCAAAGATTTCCATGGTTTCGCGGGCCTTTTGGGCCTGCTTTTCCGGCTTCATGCTTTTGATGGTGCGCATGTTGTGCAGCCGGTCAGCCAGCTTGACCAGAATCACCCGCAAGTCTTTCGACATCGCCATGAACAGCTTGCGGAAGTTTTCCGCCTGCTGGCTTTGTGTTGACGACAGTTGCAGGTTGGTCAGCTTGGTCACACCATCGACCAGTTCGGCGACATCCTCGCCGAACAGTTGCGACACCTCGGTGTAGGTGGAGCGCGTGTCTTCGATCGTGTCGTGCAGAAGCGCCGTCACGATGGTCGCATCATCCAGACGCTGTTCTGTCAGGATGGCGGCGACGGCGACGGGATGGGTGAAATAGGGCTCGCCGGACTTGCGAAGCTGCCCCTCATGCATCTGTTTGCCATAGGCATAGGCCCGACGGATCAGATCGGCATTCGTGCGCGGATTGTAATTGCGGACAAGGGCGATGAGGTCTTCAACGTCGATCATCACCGCCCCGCCAACCGGATAAACTGCCGGCGCTGTCCGCGTTCCGTTCTCAGTGCTCGCCCTGCGCTTCCATCAGCGCGCGGAGCAGCTTTTCTTCCGACATGTCGTCCTGCATCGGGCGGTCGATTTCGCCGGACATCAGCAGGGCCATCTGGTCGTCTTCGGGTTCGTCCACCTCGATCTGGGTCTGGTGGCTTTCGATCATCCGTTCGCGCAGCGCTTCGGCGGATTGCGTTTCTTCGGCAATCTCGCGCAGGGCGACCACGGGGTTCTTGTCATTGTCGCGGTCGATGCCGATGGGCGACCCTGCGGCGACTTCGCGCGCACGGTGGGCCGCCAGCATCACCAGTTCGAACCGGTTCGGGACTTTGTCAACGCAATCTTCGACCGTCACGCGGGCCATGGGGATGCTCCAATCTGGAAGGGGGGCATTGAAGCGCCTATGTAAGACGTCACAACACCCTTGACAAGCGCTGAATCAGACAGATAGCGCCACCACCTCGTCCCGGTCGGTTGCTGGCAATGCGGCCAGCATCTGTGCAACGGTCAGGTTCAGGCGCGGGTGCCGCCAATCGGGGGCGACATCGGCCAAAGGCACCAGAACGAAGGCTCGGTCCTGCATCCTTGGATGCGGCAGGATCAGCCGTTCAGGGGTTACGGTCCTTTGCGTTTCCGGCGGCAGGGCGCGCCAGTGATCCTGCGCTTCGGCATCGGGCAGCACGGCGTCCCCCAGCGCGATCAGATCAAGGTCCAGCGTCCGCATCCCCCAGCGCGTGTCACGGGTGCGGCCCATCTCTGCCTCGACCTCATGCAGCAGGGCCAAAACCGCCTCGGCCGTCAGACCGGCGGGAACATCCGCCGCGAAAGCCGCGTTCACATAGTCAGGACCGGCCCCCGCAGGAAAGCAGGGCGTGCGATAAAGACGGCTGGCAACAAGCCCAGTGATTCCCCGCGCGGCCAGACGGCGGAATGCCTGCAAAACGGTCATTTCCGGGGGGTCGCCCAGAAGAGGAAGATTTCCACCTGCGGCAACCAGAAGTCGTAGCGGACTTTGGGTCAAATGTCGTATCCATTGGTATAGGGACGCTTGTTGTCCATGGTCCGGGTGTTACCTGTTAGTTGTTGGTCAATCGTTTTTTCACATGATCTACGCGTTACGTTCAACCACAACCGATTGGCAGCATCGCTTTCAAAGGAACGCCCTTCATGTTCTACAAGGACGAACGGCTTGCGCTGTTCATAGACGGCTCCAACCTTTACGCGGCAGCAAAGGCACTGGGCTTTGACATCGACTACAAATTGCTGCGTCAGGAATTCATGCGGCGCGGCAAGATGCTTCGGGCATTCTACTACACGGCCCTGCTGGAAAACGACGAGTATTCGCCGATTCGGCCGCTGGTGGATTGGCTGAACTACAACGGGTTCACCATGGTGACGAAACCCGCCAAGGAATACACCGACAGTCAAGGCCGGCGTAAGGTCAAGGGCAACATGGACATCGAACTGACCGTCGATGCCATGGAACTTGCCCCGCGCGTCGATCATATCGTGCTGTTCTCGGGCGATGGCGACTTCCGGCCGTTGGTCGAAAGCCTGCAGCGTCAGGGTGTGCGCGTGTCCGTGGTCTCGACCATCCGCAGCCAGCCCCCGATGATCGCCGATGAACTGCGCCGTCAGGCCGACAACTTCATCGAACTGGACGAATTGCGCGATGTGATCGGACGTCCGCCACGGGAACCGCGTCCGATGGATGCGCGCGGCGAAGAGGTCACGGTCGACGCTAAGTGACCGCGCAAACGGCATCTGTCGGGGAATCACCACTCACGACAAAAGACGGGTCGGCGCTTGGGGAAGCGTCGGCCCGTCTGCACATGGACACGGCGGCACCGGTGCAGGTGCTGACCTTTGACCTGACGCCGCAGGATGTGGCCGCATGGATCGGGACGCGCCGGGCCGAACGCCGCGCCGCGCGCGCCTTGGTCGCCTCGGCGCTGCTGGCGGGGGCGATGGGATTGCAGGTGATGTCAGGCCGCTTGCCCATTCCCGCCGGTCGCGGTTTTGCTTGGGCAGAGGCGGCGCTGATCCTGATCCTGCCGGTGATGCTGGCGCTCTGGACGCGGCGGCGCGGCCATCTGGCCGAGGCGGCACGCAGCCTGCCCCGGCCCGTCGCCACGCGTGTCGAGGTTTGGTCGGATCGCATCGTCGTGACCGAAGGCCCCACCGCCAAGCCGCAGGTGGTCAAGCCGCGCCTATTGCATCGGCTGACGGTGACACGGCAGCACATTCTGGGCGAAACCGATGCCGGGCGTCTGATCCTGCCCCGGTCCGCCTTTGGCGACGCGGCTGCCATGCAGGCCTTTGCAGACCGGCTAAGGATGCAGCGCGGATGACAGGCGCGCGGCGATGCTGACACTGTCAATCCTGTCCGGACTGGCCCTTGCCGCGTTTCTGGCCGCAACGCCGATCCCCTTCCAATCTGAAATCGCCTTTGTCGCTGCGATTGCGGCGCTGCCGGATCATGTCTGGCTTTTGATCATCGTCGCCTCTGTCGCCAATACGGCAGGGTCGGGCGTGACCTATGCCATGGGGCGCGGGGCGCGCCTGTTTGAGCCGCTGCTGGCGCGCTGGCCCCGCCTGCGCCCTGACCCCGCCGCCTTGGCCAAGGCCGACGTGTGGTTTGCGCGTTGGGGGCGCTGGGTGCTGTTGGTGTCATGGCTGCCGGGCGGCGATCTGGCCTGCGCCTTGGCGGGGGCGCTGCGGCTGCGGCTGGACCTGTTCTTCCTGCTGGTCGGCATCGCCAAAACCAGCCGCTATCTGGTGCTGGCCTTGGTGGCGACCGGGCTGATGGGTTAGGCCACGCCAGCCGAGGATTGCAGCACAGGATAGGCCCCGTCGATCACGCGGCGCAAATCAGCCATCCGGACCGGCTTGGACAGATAGGCTGTCATCCCCCGTGCCAGACAGCGATCCCCTTCCCCCGCCTGCGCATTGGCCGTCACCGCGATGATCGGCACCTGCGGCAAGGAGCGTTCGCGTTCTTCGCGGCGAATGGCGTCGGTCAGGCCGAAGCCGTCCATATTCGGCATATGGCAATCGGTCAGGACAAGGTCAAAGCTCTGGCTTTGCCACGCGGCCAAAGCCTCAAGCCCGTCGCCGGTGATGACGGCATCATGGCCCATCTTTTCCAACTGGGTGGCAAGGACGACCTGATTGATCTCGTTGTCCTCGGCGACAAGGATGCGCATCCGCTCGTGCCGGATGGCACCATTCGGCTCTGTCTGCGTGACAAGCCGTTGATCGGCGGACGGAGAAAGCGCAGCCGTGGACAACACAGCCGCCAATGCCTCGGACGGCAGCATGGGCAGGGCCTGAACCTGATGAATCTGGCGGTCGATCAGACCAGACGGGCGGCTGCGCATCCGGGTCATCACCACCACGCGCTGGTCTGGCGCGGCAACGGCAAGGGTGGCATTCCGGGCCGCATCCTCACGCCCCTGCCCGTCAAAATCCGACAGCACAAGGATCGGCGGTCGTTGCGCAGCAAGGTTAGGATCGGACAGCATCAGTTGCGTTTCGGCGAGGCTGGCGGTCTGCACCTGCGCCCCGATGGGGGTCAAGACGGCACGCCAATCTTCGGCCTGCCAATCCGCAAGCCCGGCCAGCAAGACCCGCACCCCTGCCAGCTTTGTCGTCGGGGCGGCGGGCGTCAGCACAGGCAGCGGCAAGGTCACGGTAAAGGTCGCGCCATGGCCGGGTTGGCTTTCCACCGTAATGTCGCCCGCCATCTTGGTCACCAGTTGGCGCACGATGGCAAGGCCAAGGCCTGTGCCGCCATACCGCCGCGTCGTGACCATTTCGGACCGGCCAAAGGGTTCGAACAATTGCGGCAGGAAATCCGGCGCGATGCCGATCCCATCATCGCGGAATTGCAGTTTGATCTGCCCTTCGGCATCCAGCGAAACGGCCAAGGCCGCCTGCCCCGGCGGTTCATCCTTGGGCCGGCGCGAGAATTTGATGCCGTTGCCCAAGAGGTTCATCACGATCTGCCGGATTCGCCCCGGATCCCCCCGGCCCATGATGGGCAGGGCCGGATGCAGCCGCAGATGCACCATCACATTGTGCTGATCCCCATAAGGTCGCAGGGTGTCCAGC
>NKIT01000175.1 GCA_002256185.1 Rhodobacteraceae bacterium PARR1
GGGTGGTGCTGCCGTTGACCACGCTGGGCTATGCTGCACCGGGGGCTGTGCTGGCGGTAGGGCTGCTGATCCCTTTGGCCTCGCTGGACAATCGGGTGGCCGATGCGGTGCTGGCGCTGACCGGATGGGATCCCGGTCTGATGCTGACCGGCACAGCGGGGGCGATCATCCTTGCCTATTTCGTGCGGTTTTTCGGCATCGCACAAGGGGCCGTCGATTCCGCCCTTGGCCGGGTGTCGCCGTCCTTGCCACTGGCCGCACGGTCATTGGGCCGCACGGCGGGCGGGGCGCTCAGGTCGGTCTATCTGCCCCTGATGCGGGGCTCTGTCGCCTCGGCCCTGCTTGTCGTCTTTGTCGATTGCGTCAAGGAACTGCCCGCCACACTGCTGCTGCGCCCGTTCAATTTCAACACCTTGGCCACGCGAGTCTATGAGCTTGCCAGCCTTGAGAAACTCGGCGAGGCCGCCCCCGCCGCGCTGATGGTGATGGCCGTGGGTCTTGGGGCCGTCGCCTTGCTGGCCCGCGCCAACCGAGGCTGACGCCCCCTTGCACAGCACGCAGACCCGCGCTATTTCCAGCAACGTGCCTCTATAGCTCAGTTGGTAGAGCACCTGATTTGTAATCAGGGGGTCGCGGGTTCAAGTCCTGCTGGGGGCACCACTCATCCTCATATCCCGAGCCGGGTCTGCCTTGGGGATGGACCCTTGCGGTTTGGCCGCTTAACATCCGGGGCTTAATGGGTGGCGGGGTCACGAGGGGTCATGTCGCAGGGAAAGCCGGGGCCGTCGCCCCTTACCATCACGGTGACAGAGCGGGCGCGGGCCTTGCTGGCGGGGATGCCGTCGCCGGATGTGCTGAACGCCACGTTGCGGCTCATGGCGAAGTGGCGGGCGCAGGTGCTGGCCAATACCTTGCGCGCGCGCAGCGGGACCACGGTTCTGAGCGGGCCGTTTCAGGGGATGCGCTATGACGTGGCCGCGTCCGAGGGGGCTTGGGCCGCGCGGCTGCTGGGGGGCTATGAGGCCAGTCTTGCCCCGGTGCTGGAAACCGTCATTGCACGGGGCTATCCTCAAATCCTCGATATCGGCTGTGCCGAGGGGTACTATGCGATCGGTCTGGCCCGGCGCATGCCACAGGCGCGGGTCTATGCCCATGACATCAACCCCGCTGCCCGGGCCTTGGCTGCGCAATCGGCCGTGGCGAATGGCGTGGCGGATCGGGTGATCTTGGGCGGGGCGTTCGGACACCCGGATTTTGACCTCTGCCAGCGCGCCCGGACCTTTGTGCTTTGTGACATCGAAGGGGCGGAGGACGCGCTTTTGGACCCTGTGGCCGCCCCCGGCCTTCTTTCCGCCGATATTCTGGTGGAAGTGCATGAAGGGATGAAACCCGGCCTGATGGACCGGCTGGCCGCCCGCTTTGCCCCCACCCACCGCGTCACGCGGATCGGGCGGCGGATCAGCGGCGATAGCCTTCCTGACTGGACCGAAAGCCTTGGTGATCTGGACCGTCTGCTGCTGCTGTGGGAGTGGCGTTCAAGCCCGACGCCATGGCTGTGGCTGGAACGAAAGGAAGCTGACGCGTGACCGCCCAAGACCGCAACGCCGCCATCTGGTTTGCCGCCGATGGCTATGACCCCACCGCCAAGGGCGTGAATGGCCGTCGCATGGCGGGGGAAAGTTTCTTGCGCGGCTGGTTCCGGCGGGCCGAGGTGGCGGAATATGTCTCGCTCTCGCACGGTCCCACCGATGCGGGGCTGTTTGAACAATTTGCCCGCGATACCGGCGTGACCGCCCCGATCCGTGCCGTGCGGCTGGATGCACCCCATCAGATGGCCCCGGTTGGCACGATCTATTACTCCGGCCCCAATTACGCGCCAGAGACGTGGCGGCGGGCCCATCACGGCGCGACGGCATGGTCGATCTGTGGGCTGACCCACACCATGTCGACCAAGGCGGTGATGCAGGGGGTGTTCGACCTGCGCTGTGCCCCGTCGCAGGAATGGGATGCGGTGATCTGCACCTCGCGTTCCGTGCAGGCGGCGATGCGGATGCAGTTGGATCTGGTGGATGATTTCCTGCGCCAGCGTTTTGGCGACCGTCTGCCGCCGCGCTTTCAGACCCCGGTGCTGCCCTTGGGCATCGACTGCGACGAATTCCAGCCAGAGGTTGCCCCCGGATTGGCCTTGCGCGCGCGTCTGGGGATTGCGGCGGGGGACGCCGTGGCGCTGATCGTCGCGCGTCTGACCCCGCATGAAAAATTTGATCCTCTGCCAGTCTATATCGCGCTGGCACAGGCGCAAAAGGCGCTGCCTGCGGGGCAAAAGCTGCATCTGATCCTTTATGGCCGCTACCCGGATGACTATTCGAAAAAGGTGTTTGAACAGGGTGCTGCCGGTCTGATGCCCGATGTCGGCTTTCACGTCCTGCCGCATGAAGGGCCCGCAGCGCGGTTGGCGGCGCTGTCGGCGTCGGACATGTTCCTGTTTCCCATCGACAACCTGCAAGAAAGTTTCGGCATCGCCCCGGTTGAGGCGATGGCAGCGGGCCTGCCGGTCATCGCCTCGGACTGGGACGGCATCAAGGATACGGTCGACGGTGAGGGCGGTATCCGCATCCCCACCCTTGGGGCGCGGCCCGAACATGGCGTGCTGACGGCGCAGCGCCACTTCGGCGGGACGGACAATTACATCCAGTATCTGTCGCAAAACTCGGCCATCACCCGAATTGACGTGGCTGCCATGGCGCAGGCGATTGCGGCGCTGGCGCTGGACCCGGACCGCCGCAAACGGATGGGGCAGGCGGCACGGGCGCGGGCGCGCAGCCTGTTTGACTGGTCGGTGGTGATCCCGCAGATGCAGGACTTGTTCGCCGAACTCACCGCCATCCGGGGCAGGGCGCAGGCGTCGGATCATCCGACCACGCCCGCCACCCTGCTCCCTGTGGCCCCGGCACCCATGGCGATCTTTTCCGAATTCCCCACCACGCGCATCGCCACCGATGATCGCCTCTGGCGCAGCCTGCCGCTGGAGGGCCGCCCCGACATTGCCACCACCTTCGCCCTGCGCGACTATATCGGCACCCGGCGGATCTTTGAATCCGAGGCGGGCATCCTGCAAATCGCCGAAGTCTTGGCTGCACGGGGTGAAGCCGGGGCGCGGGTGTCGGACCTTGCCACTGCAACCCGCTTTCATCCTTTAAGGGTGGAGCGTATCCTGCTGTGGCTGGCCAAATACCACTTCATCGAGGATATCCTTTGACCCGTTCCATCCTGATCACCGGCGCAGGCAGCGGCATCGGCCGCGCCACGGCAGAGGCTTTCCTTGACGCCGGTTGGCAGGTCGCCCTGATGGGCCGCAGGGCAGAGGCGTTGCAGGATACCGCCAAAGGCCGCCCCGCGCTGATCCTGACCGGCGATGTCGGCAACCCCGCCGAAGTGGACACCTGTTTTGCCACCTTGCGCGCCGAATGGGGGCGCCTTGATGTGCTCTTCAACAACGCAGGCATATCTGCCCCCGGCAAACCGATTGACGAAATCGCGGTGGAGGAGTGGTTGGCCGTTTGTCAGACCAACATCACCGGCATGTTCCTGACCGCCCGCGCCGCCTTTGGCCTGATGCGCCACCAGACGCCGCAGGGGGGGCGGATCATCAACAACGGTTCCATCAGCGCCCATGTGCCGCGTCCGGGGTCGGTGCCCTATACCATGTCGAAACATGCCGTGACCGGGCTGACCCGCACGCTGGGGCTGGATGGCCGCGCCTTCAACATCGCCTGCGGTCAGATCGACATCGGCAATGCCCTGACCGATATGGCCGCGAAGTTCACCAAGGGCGTGCCGCAGGCCAATGGCAGCGTCGCGGTAGAGCCGGTGATGGATGTCGCCCATGTGGCCCGCGCCGTGCTGCACATGGCAGACCTGCCGCTGGATGTGAACGTGCCCTTCATGACCGTTATGGCGCGCGACATGCCCTATATCGGGCGGGGTTAACCCTTGCAGAACATCTCATAGACCAAGGCCACCGTGCGGCTTACCTTGGTATCTTGGATGGCGTAATAGATCACCTTGCCGTCGCGGCGGCTGGTGACCAAACCTTCCAGCCGCAGGCGGGCCAATTGCTGGCTGACGGCGGCTTGGCGCTGATCCAGCAGCCGTTCCAGTTCGGTCACCGATTTCTCGCCCGAGGACAGGTGGCACAGGATCATCAACCGCCCCTCATGCGCCAAGGCTTTCAGGAAGGCCGCCGCATCGGTGGCGCGGGTGGTCATCTCGTCCACGGCCAAGGCCGTTTCGGTGGTGTCAGTGTCCGCCGCCAAAGGAAGACTCCTTGTCCTGTTTTCCCCGTCTGCGCCCGTCTACTCGTCACGTCCTTTTGGCCGAACCGGACACGCTGCCCCCTAGATAGGGAGGGCAAGCGCGCAACGACAGGGGCATGGATGGCTTTTTGCACCGGGTGGCGCAAGCCGACATCGCGATGTCGTCAAACTCTGCCACTTTTGGGCGCACTGCGTATAGTCTGTGCGCAGAATTCAGACCACAGGACCAGCCCGATGACCACGCTTTCCGCTTTCACCGCCCCCGGCCGTTTCTGGCGCGGCAACCTGCACACCCATTCCACCCGGTCAGACGGCGTGCTGTCCCCTGAAGAGGTCTGCCGCCGCTACCGGGCCGAGGGGTATGATTTCCTCGCCCTGACCGACCATTTCGTCGGGATGTGGGGCTATCCCATTGTGGATACGGTGCCCTTCCGGGCCGAAGGCTTCACGACCATCCTTGGCGCGGAACTCCATTCGGGTGCCATGGCGAATGGCGAGTTGTGGCATATCCTTGCCGTCGGTCTGCCTGCCGATTTCGCGCCCTCTGACAGCCCGGATTTCGTGCCAAAACCGGGGCAGGAAACGGCGGAACAGATTGCCGCCCGCGCCGTGGCTGCCGGGGCTTTCGTGGCCATCGCCCATCCGCAATGGTCCGGCCTGACGCTGGCCGATGCGCGGGGCGTGACTTCTGCCCATGCGGTTGAGGTGTATAACCACGGCTGCGCCACGGGCTGCGACCGCGCTGACGGCTTTGCCATCGCGGATTTGCTGCTGACCGAGGGGCGGCGCCTGACGATGGTCGCGACCGACGACGCGCATTTCTCGGAACCCGATCATTTCGGCGGCTGGGTGATGGTGAAATCATCCGAGAACACGCCCGACGCCCTTTTGGCCGCACTGAAGCGGGGGGATTTCTATTCATCCCAAGGCCCTGAACTGCGCGATGTGCGGCTGGAGGGCGATGTGATGGTGATTGAATCCTCTGCCGTGACATCGGTGATCGTGCAAGGCTGGGGCACCGGGGCCAAGGGCGTGCATGGCCATTCCATGACCCGGACCGAGGTGCCCTTGGTGCGCCTGTTGGGCAGCCCGTGGCTGCGCGTCACCGTGATCGACGCGGCGGGCAAGCGGGCATGGTCCAACCCGATGTGGCGCGAGGAAGGCGAGAACCTGCGGCGGGGGTAAGGGCACCGGGGTGCGACGGTTGGGCTGGACCGGGCCCAAAAGGCCCGGTCCGCGTGCAGCCCGCCCCCTCGGTCTGCGCGCCCAAGGGCGCACAACCCGGCGGTCTGCACGCGGACCTATAGCGGCAATACCAAACTCTCCTGTCTACGCTGAGGGATGCTATGTTTGGTGTGCGGGCGGCATCCCGGAACTGTCCTGGTGGCTTTTGACCCCGCCCAGGGGCTTGGGAGCCGCCCGCA
>NKIT01000176.1 GCA_002256185.1 Rhodobacteraceae bacterium PARR1
TTTCCGAATAGCGCTCGGATTCCTCCAGCCAATTTGGCCGCACTTTGACTTGCAGGAACAGGTGAACCGTCCGCTCGAGGAAGGCCGAAATCTCAGCCCGCGATTGCTGGCCGATGGCCTTGATCGTCTCGCCCTTGGCGCCCAGCAAGATTCCCTTGTGGCCGTCGCGCGCGACATAGACGATCTGGTCGATCCGGGTGGTGCCATCGGGGCGATCCTCCCATTTCTCGGTCTCGACGGTCAGTTGATAGGGCAGTTCCTCGTGCAGGCGCAGCGGCATCTTTTCGCGGGTGATCTCTGCCGCGATCATGCGCATCGGCAAGTCGGCGATCTGGTCCTCGGGATAGAACCACGGGCCAGCGGGCACCTCGCCTGCCAGCCATTCGCGCAGATCATCCACGCCATAACCACGCTCGGCGCTGATCATGAAGGTGCGCACAAAGGGGAAGGCCTCGTTCATCTTTTCCGCCAAAGCCAACAGCACTTCGGCCCTGACGCGGTCGATCTTGTTGATCGCCAACGCAACCGGCGTGCCGCGCGGGATCTTGTCTTTCAGATTGTCGATGATGGCGGCCACGCCACCGGTCAGCCCACGATGCGCCTCGATGAGCAGCACGATGATATCAGCATCCGCCGCCCCGCCCCAAGCCGCAGCCACCATGGCGCGGTCCAGACGGCGGCGCGGGCGGAACAGGCCGGGCGTGTCCACGAACACGATCTGCGCAGCACCTTCCATGCAAACCCCACGGATACGCGTCCGTGTCGTCTGCACCTTATGCGTCACGATCGACACTTTCGCCCCGACCATCCGGTTCAGAAGCGTCGATTTCCCGGCATTCGGCTCGCCAATAAGCGCGACAAAGCCCGCGCGGGTGTCAGGGGTCATGGAATCCTCATGTCAAGATCAGAGGGTCGCTTAGCCCAAACCGGGCCGGGTTGCCAGTTCTATCACGGCATGTGAGGCGCGGGAAACCCGACTGTTCCCTCGGCATGTGCTGCGATACGCTTTTGATGTGTCACGCTGTGAGAGGGTTTTTCGGTGGAACTGTTCATCGCCTTGACTGGCATTTTTCTTTTCTGGTTCATTTTCCGGTCCAAACGACCCAGCCGACGAAAGCAAGCTAGACGGTATTTGGCCCATCCGCAGCAAGAGCCACTGCCCCCGCGTTGGGACCAGTCAGCGCGAACGCCCCAGAGCCATCAAGCACCCAGCCCAGTTTACGCCGCGCCCGAGAGCGTGACACTCAAAGGACGTTGCTGGGTCATCGACGGCGACACAATCGTGATTGACAAGGTCCACATCCGCCTGATGGGCATAGACGCGCCGGAACTGGATCATCCTTGGGGCCAAAAGGCAAAGTTCGCGCTGGTTGCGCTATGCAAGGGACAAACCATAACAGCGATCACAGACGGCACCCTGTCTCATGACCGCGCTGTAGCACAGTGTTTCTTGCCGGATGGGCGCGACCTGTCGGCAGAAATGGTCGAGTCTGGCCACGCAATTGACTGGGCGAAACACTCTGACGGGCGCTATCGGCATCTGGAGGTGCCCGGCATTCGTCAAAAGCTGTGGCGCGCGACGCTCCGCCAACAAGGGCGAATGCCGCCGGACCCTTCCTGAATTCAGCCCCCCACCTGCGCCAGCAAGGCGGCGGCGGCGGCTTGTTCGGCTTGGCGTTTTCCGGGGGCTTCGCCTGTGGCGGCTTCGCCCGAGGCGAGTTGTGCTTCGACGGTAAAGATCGGTTGGTGGTCCGGGCCAGAGCGGGCGACCTCAAGATAAGCCGGCGGGGGCAGACCGCGTGCCTGCGCCCATTCCTGCAAGGCCGATTTTGCGTCCCGCGACAGGCTTCCCGCCGCTGCAATCCGTGCCCCCCACAGCCGCAGCACGACGGCGCGGGCGGCTTCAAAGCCCGAATCCAGATAGATGGCGGCAATCACCGCCTCCATCGCGTCGCCAAGCAGCGCCTCTTTGCGCCGCCCGCCCGACATCATCTCGGACCGGCCCAGTTTCAAAACCTCTCCAAGGCCGATGTCCCGCGCGACATCAGCGCAGGTTTCCTGCCGGACGAGCGCGTTGAAGCGGGGGGCCAACTGCCCCTCGGCGGCGCGGTCATCGGTCTGGAACAGCGCGGTGGCAATGGACAGGCCCAGCACGCGGTCGCCCAGAAACTCAAGCCGTTCGTTTGACGGTCGGGTGGCCGAGGACAGCGACGAATGCGTCACCGCCCGCACCAGCAGATCGGGCTGGCGGAACTCATGCCCGATGCGGACGGAAAAGGCGGCAAGGTCTGCCGCCAGCCGCGTCTTTGCGCCGGATGCTGCCGGTTTCACCGCCTGCCCCTTACTCGACCGCCTTGAAGAAACGGTCGGCACGCCATGTCCAGAAGAAGAACAGCGACCGCCCTGCGGAAGAGAAGATCACCCGATCCGCCCGGCCGATCAGATTTTCAGCCGGAACAAAACCGACCCCCCCCGTCGCCTGCGCAAAGCGGCTGTCCAGCGAGTTGTCGCGGTTGTCGCCCATAAAGAAGTAATGCCCCGGCGGCACCGTGAACACGTCGGTGTTGTCGGCACTGCCATTGGTGTCGATGTTCAAGACGTCATGCACCAGCCCTTCGGGCAGCGTTTCACGCGACCGGGACGAGGTGCAGACCCCGCCCACGCCCACCGGCGCATTCTCGCAGCGCGGCGGCTGGCCCAAGGGGCCTTGCGGTTCCATGATTTCCTCGAACGTGCCTGCGGGTTCCTGCGGCACTTCGGCACCGTTCAGATACAGCACACCCGCCCGCATCTGCACGGTATCGCCCGGCAGGCCGATGAGGCGCTTGATCATGTCGTTGTCATTGACCGGATGGCGAAACACCACGACATCGCCCCGCTCAGGCGCGTCACCCAGGATGCGGCCGGAAATAGGGCAGGCGGCAAAGGGGCATGAATAGCGCGAATAGCCATAGGCCATCTTGTTGACGAACAGGAAATCGCCAATCAGCAACGTGTCCTTCATCGAACCGGACGGTATCCAGAACGGCTGGAAAAACAGGGTGCGGAATACTCCGGCGATCAGAAGGGCCCAGACAACCGTCTTGACCATCTCGACGATGCCGCCATCTTCCTTGGTGCCGCTTTTGGCCATCGGGCTTTCCTGTTTGTTGGGGCCGGTCGCGCCATGCGGTCCGGGAGTGTCGGGCTTTTGCGCCGCAGACGCTGGAAAAGTCAAGTTTCGTGGGCATCCACCGGCGCAAGGGGGCGCGCTTCGATCACGACGAAGGCCTGTGCCCAAGGGTGGTCATCGGTCAAGGTGACATGGATCACGGCTTCGTGGTTTGGAGGGGTCATCGACCGCAGGCGTTCCGCCGCCCAACCAGTGACCTGCATCACCGGCTGACCCGAGCGCAGGTTGGTCACCGCCATGTCCTTCCACGAAATCCCCATCCTGAGACCAGTGCCCAAAGCCTTGGAGCAGGCCTCTTTCGCCGCCCACCGCTTGGCATAGGTGCCCGCCACATCGGCGCGGCCTTCGGCCTTGCGTTGTTCAACCTCGGTGAAAACACGGTTGCGGAAGCGGTCGCCAAAACGTTCCAGCGTCGCGGCGATGCGTTCAATATTTGCAAGATCGGTGCCGATGCCAAGGATCATGCGCGCGCCTGTCCGAGCCCCGCAACGGACAGGCAAATTTTCGGCGAAAATTCAGGCCCGGCGTTGGGGACGTGAGTTTTCGCAGAAAATTCGTGCGACCCATGCAAAGTCACACCGCGCCCCCGCGCGCCATGTCCATGCGGCGGCGCATTTCTTCGATGGTCGGGCCAAGGCCACGGAAAATCGACTCGCCGATCAGGAAATGACCGATGTTGAGTTCCATCACCTCGGGCATCGCCGCGATGGGGTCGACGTTGTCGAAGGTCAGACCATGGCCAGCGTGCACCTCGAGGCCCAGCGAATGAGCAAGACGCGCGCCTTGGCGCAGACCTTCGAGTTCTTCTTCCGCCTCATCAAAGCGGCCCTCGGCGTGGAGTTCAGAATAAAGCCCGGTGTGCAGTTCGACCACCGCCGCCCCAATCGCTGCGCTGGCCTCAATCTGGCGGGCATCGTGACCGATGAACATCGACACCCGGCAGCCCGCATCGCGCAGGGGTTTGAGGTATTCGGTCAGCCGCGCCTGATCGCCCGCGACGTCCAAGCCGCCTTCGGTCGTGCGTTCTTCGCGCTTTTCGGGCACAAGGCAGACGGCATGGGGCCGCGTTTCCAACGCGATGCGCGCCATCTCATCCGTCGCGGCGCATTCGAAATTCAGCGGGATGGACAATGCAGCCTTCAGCGCGGCAATATCGCCGTCGCGGATGTGGCGGCGGTCTTCGCGCAGATGGGCGGTGATGCCATCGGCCCCCGCCGCCTCGGCCAGCAGGGCCGCGCGGAGGGGTTCGGGCCAGACCGAGCCGCGCGCATTCCTGACCGTAGCCACGTGGTCGATGTTGACGCCAAGTCTAAGCCGCCCCTGCCCTGCCATCGTCTTTCCTGTCCGTCTGAAGGTTCGCACTGCCACTGTGGCGCATCACGCCTGCATTCTATCTAGGACGAGCCTTTGCCGCCGTCATCCCCGTGCGCATCACCCTTTTCCGCCTTGGGCTTCAAACGTGCGGCCGCCTCGGTCAAAGTGGCGCGCAGTTTTGACCGCCGTTCACTGCGGTCCCGTGCCGTGGCGGCGCGTGCCTTTTGATAGGCCAGCACCAGCGGGATGGTGACATAGTAAAAAATCACCGACAGGATGGTGCCCGGCCCCAGCGCCCCGATGAAATAGGGCACATAGATTTCATGCCAGAACTGGATCAGCCCATCCCAGCGCGCATGTTCCGGCCCGAAGATCGCGGTGACATTATACCACAGGTCCGCCCCGGCATTGGCAAAGGCCATGCCGATGTATTCGGCGGTCAGGGGCTGTTGGATGCCAAGAATCCAATGGCCCAATGTCATCGCGAGCACCGCGAAGAACGGCGTGGTCAGCGGGTTGGTGTTGAACGTTGCCAAAAGCGCCGCCAAGAGGTTGCCGTTCACCGCCCGTGACGCCAGCCAGGCCGCGACGAATTGCATCCCCGGCAGCGGCAGGAACCCGACCATGGAGCCCGCAAACACCCCCCGCGCGATGCGGTGCGGCGTGTCGGGCAGGCGGCGCATGCGGTGGATGACGTAGCGGGTCGCACGTTTGAACCCGCCGGTGGGATAGACCATCTCACGGGTCCATTCCCAAAGCGTGCGGGGGTTGCGACGTTTGAAGACCACTGGACCTACTCCTGCGCGCGTGTCGCGGGTTTGCGTGACAGGTCGCGGTGACGCAAGATTTGCGCCACGTCGGTCTCTGCTTCAAGGGCTGTCATCACCATGTGCAAATGTTCGACATCCCGCAGATCGACATCGACGATGACCCTGTAGTAATCGGGTTTACGATCTGTGAAGCGCAGATCGCTGATATTGGCTTTCTGCTCGCCGATCACCGTGCATATGCGGCCCAGAACACCGGAATCGTTGGAAATCGTCAATTCCAGACTGACGGTATGCACCGCCGCGTGACGCCCGGAATGCCAGTGCAGATCGACCCAGCGGCCGGGCTGTTCTTCGAATTCTTCCAACGCGGGACAGTCGATGGCATGCACCACCACGCCCTGACCGCGATAGGTGATGCCGACGATGCGTTCGCCCGGCACGGGCTGGCAGCAACCCGCACGGC
>NKIT01000177.1 GCA_002256185.1 Rhodobacteraceae bacterium PARR1
TCACACGGGGGCCCGTTTCGCGTTGCGGCGGGGCGTTGTGGGGTCTGCGGGCTATGGTGGTGGTCCTTTTTTCGTGAAACTTGCGCGCGCAATTTAGACCCGTGGGGTCCGTCTTTCAACTGCATTCGCTGTCTGCGCGCGGTCTTGTCGGCGTGCTGGCGTCAAATACCGTCGCCGACGAAGGCTTTTTCGACGACAAACTGCTGCGGATCGGAATTCGCGCCCTCGGTCAGGCCGAAATCTTCGAGGATTTTCTTCACGTCGACGTTGAAGGCCAAAGACCCGCAGACCATCGCGCGATCCTCATCCCGGTTCATCGCGGGCAGGCCGAGGTCTGCGAACACCTTGCCAGAGGTCAGGTTGTCGGTGACGCGGCCCATCGTCGGGAAGGCTTCGCGCGTGGTGGTGGGATAGTAGCGCAGCTTGTCGCCGACCAATTCCCCGATCAGCGGATCATCCTTCAGACTTTCTACCAATTGGCGGCCATATTCCAATTCGGCCACCTCGCGGCAGGTGTGCATCATGATGACCTGATCGTATTTTTCATAGGTCTCCGGCTCTCGCATCAGGGATGCAAAGGGCGCAAGGCCGGTGCCGGTGGCCAGAAACCACAGCCGCTTGCCCGGCAGCAACGCATCATGCACCAGCGTGCCCACAGGTTTGGGGCGCAAGATGATCTCATCCCCCACTTGGATATGCTGAAGGCGCGAGGTCAGCGGCCCATCCGGCACCTTGATCGAGTAAAACTCCAACTCTTCATCCCAAGCGGGGGAGGCGATGGAATAGGCGCGCAGCAAGGGTTTGCCATTGTCGCCCATCAGCCCGATCATCACAAACTCGCCCGAGCGGAAGCGCAAGGACCGTGGCCGTGTCACGCGGAACGAGAACAGCCGGTCGGTCCAGTGCGTCACTTGTGTGACGGTCTGTGCGTCGGGCAGGTGCGGCTTGGCCGGTTTCTCAGCGGGGGCATCCATCGGGGCGCTCACTTCGGTCATGGGGTGTTCGGGGTTGCATATGTCAGACGCTGCGCGGGGGAAAGCCCCGGCGCGGCGGAACCGGACGGGCGGCGCAGGTCAGGCGCGCAATTTGGCCTGATAATGATGCGCTTGCCAATCGGCGCGGAAGGCCCATTGGTCGGCGGGTTGGCGGGCGGCGAGGTCTTCGGAAATCTCAACCTCGTCAAAGCCCACGCGGCGGGCCATCGCGTATTGATCTGCGATCACCGCGCCTTTGGCCCGCAGGCGGCCGGTGTATCCCATCATGCGCAGACGGCGTGCGATGGTGAAGCCGCGCCCATCGTTAAAGGCCGGAAAAGCCACGCGGATCAGCGACAAGTCCGCCAGATGATCCACCAAGGCGGTGGGGTCATCGGTGCTGGACAGGTCCACCGCGCCCTTGTGATCGGCCAGATCGGCGAGTGTGACGACAGGGGCGTTCCAATCCTCAGCGCCGAAGCCCTGATCGGTGACGATGACGCTCATGCCGCGTCCTCCTTCTTGATCCTGACGGGCTTGCCGTCGATGAAATGAATGCCGCATTCGGTTTTTTCGCTGCCCCGCCAACGGCCTGAGCGCGGGTCTTCACCCGGTTTCACAGGGCTGGTGCAGGGGGCGCACCCGATGGACGGATAGCCTTTGGCGACAAGCGGATGCCGTGGCAGGCGGTTTTCGACCATGTATTCCTCAAGGTCTTCACGCCCCCAATGGGCCAGCGGGTTGACCTTGATGCGCGTCTCACCCTCGGCCTCAAAGAAATCGACGGTGCCACGGGTGTTTGACTGATAGCGTTTGCGACCGGTGATCCAGCCATCGAATTGCGACAGCGCGCGTTCCAGCGGTTCCACCTTGCGCACAGCGCAGCAGGCGTCGGTGTTGAACTGGTGCAACGTGCCGTCGGGGTCTTCAAACGCCACCTTGCCGGGATGGGCGCGGATGGTGCGGATGTCGCAGAGCGCCAGCTTTTCGGCCAGCTCGCGCTGATAGTCCAGCGTTTCGGCAAACAGCATCCGCGTGTCGATGAACAAGACCGGGGTTTCCGGCGCGATGACCGACACCAGATGCAACAGCACCACCGATTCCGCCCCAAAGGACGACACCAGCGCCACGCGGCCCAGATCGACATCCTTCAGCGCATGTTCCAAAACGGCGGTTGCGCCGTGGTGTTTGTAGCGGGCGTTCAGGGTCGCGACCCGTTCCGCCACGCTGCCTAAAGGCGAATTCGCGTCACGCGGCATCCTTTTCGCCTTCCGTGCCATAGAGCGCGGCCTTGAACGGCGCGGCCCCGACACGGCGGTAGGCGTCGAGGAAGGTTTCCTCGGCTGAGTGCCGCAAGTCGAGATAGGCCCGCACGATCCGTTCAATGGCCGGCACGATTTCATCATAGGCAAAGCCGGGACCGGTCTTTTCGCCGATGGCTGCGGTTTCCGTGCCATCGCCGCCCAGCGTGATCTGGTAATTCTCTACCCCGGCACGGTCGAGACCCAGAATCCCGATATGCCCGACATGGTGATGCCCGCAGGCATTGATGCAGCCCGAGATTTTGATCTTCATCGCGCCGATGGTCTGCTCCAGCCCCAACTCTTGAAAGCGGGTGGAAATCTGCTGTGCGATCGGGATCGAGCGGGCGGTGGCCAGCGCGCAATAATCCATGCCGGGGCAGGCGATCATGTCCGAGATCAGGCCGACATTCGCCGTGGCCAGCCCCATCTGCGAAAGCGCGGCATGCAGGGTGGGCAGGTCGGATTTGTGGACATGCGGCAGGATGACGTTCTGTTCGTGGCTGATGCGCAGGTCGGAATGGCCGTATTTTTCGGCCAGATCGGCCATCAGGCGCATCTGGTCTGCGGTGGCGTCGCCGGGGGTTTCACCATGGGCTTTCAGGCTGATGGTAACGATAGCATATTGCGCGTTGCGATGCGCCGTCAGGTTGGTATCAGCCCAAGCGCGGAAGGCATGGTCCGCCGCATAAAACGCGTCATAAGCATCGGTCGGCGCGTTGCGGAAGGCGGGCGGGGCGAAGGCCGCTTCGATGTCTGCCAACAACGCTTGATCGTTTCCACCGAACAGCGGGCGCAGTTCGGCAAAGCGATCCTCGATCAGGCGGGTGATCTCTTCCTTGCCGGTTTCATGCACGGTGATCTTGATGCGGGCCTTATACTTGTTATCGCGGCGGCCAAGGGTGTTGTAGACCGACAGGACCGCTTCGACATAAGGCAGCAGGTCGGCCTTCGGCAGGAACTCCCGCACGGTATGGGCGATCATCGGGGTGCGGCCAAGACCACCGCCCACCATCACCTCAAACCCCGGCTCTCTAGCGGCGTTGCGGACCATGCGCAGGCCGATGTCATGCGCGCGGGTGACGGCACGGTCATTCGGGCTGCCGGTGATGGCGATCTTGAATTTGCGCGGCAGGAACTGGAATTCCGGGTGGTCGGTGGACCATTGGCGCAACAATTCGGCCACGGGGCGGGGATCTTCGATCTCATCCGCTGCCGCACCGGCGAAATGGTCTGCGGTGACGTTGCGCACACAATTGCCGCTGGTCTGTATGGCGTGCATTTCGACATCGGCCAACGCCTTCAGGATGGCGGGCACGTCTTTCAGCTTGGGCCAGTTGAACTGGATATTCTGGCGGGTGGTGAAATGGCCGTATCCCTTGTCCCACGTCTCGGCGATATGGGCCAATTGGCGCATCTGGTTGGGGTTCAGCGTGCCATAGGGAATGGCGACCCGCAGCATATAGGCATGCAGTTGCAGATAAAGCCCGTTCATCAGGCGCAGCGGGCGGAATTCTTCTTCGGTCAGCGACCCATCCAGACGGCGTTCCACCTGCTGGCTGAACTGCGCGACGCGGGCACGGATGAAGGCTTCGTCGAATTCGGAATAGGAATACATCGGTCAGACCTTCAGTTCGCGGTTTCGACTTGCTTGCCGTGCGGATAGTTCGACGGGCCACGGGTGCGGAATTCCTCGCGGAAATGCACAGGCTCGGGTCCGTTTGGACCGGGCTTGGCATCGGCGAGATAAACGCCCACCACGATCAGCTTTTGCGCCGCGCCAAAAGCCAGACGGGCGTTGGCGTGGTCTTCGTCCTCGATCAGCTCTGCCTCAGAGTGCAGGCGCGACCAGCGGTTGTCGGCGGTCAGATACACCGCATCGCCAAGGATCAGGTCATTGGCGGTCACGACTTTGGGGATGAAGCGGCGGCTCATGCGGTGGCTTCCTTCAGTTGGGTCAGGGCTGCGCGCGCTTGACGCGGGGCGAGGCCGTAAAGCAGCACGGCGGGACCGTCAACGCTCGCCACAGCCTCAGGCAGGGTGGCAAGGCTGGCGGCAACAATGCGCTGATCGGCGCGGCTGACGTTTTCGACGATGGCCACCGGGGTGGCGGGGTCCGCGCCATGCATGATCAGGCGGCCTTGAATGAAGCGGGCGGATTTCTTGCCCATGTAGATCGCGGCGACTTCGCCTGTGCGGGCCATGCCGCGCCAATCCTGTTCGGCAAAGCCTGCCATGTCATGGCCGGTGACGATGCGCAGCGCGCCATTGCGGCCACGTCTGGTCAGGCTTTGGCCGATGCTGGCGGCAGCGACAGCAGCAGAGGTCAGGCCGGGGATGATGCGAAACGAGAGCCCCGCAGCCTCAAGCGCGTCCATCTCTTCGTCCAGACGGCCAAAGATGCCGCAATCACCGCCCTTGAGGCGCACAATCCGCCGCCCGGTCATCGCTTGGGCGACCAGCGTGGCATTGATGATGGGTTGGGTGGTTGAGGGGCCAAAGCCCTCTTTCCCGACATCCAGACGCGTGACATGCGCCGGGATCAGCGCAAGGATTTCTGCCCCCACCAGCCGGTCATGGATCACCACGTCGCAGTCTTGCAGCGCGCGGAATGCCCCCAAGGTCAGATGCGCTGCAGCCCCCGGACCTGCGCCGACGAAGGTCACGGCGACGGCTTGCGGCGCGAAAACAGGCAGTTCGGCAGGGCTGTATGGGACGGCGGTCATGGCAGACAGAATCCGGGCGATGATTGTTGCCATTCATATAGGATATTTTCCCGGTTTAAGGCCAGATGCCCTTGCAGATAAGGACATCTGTTCCATAATGCGGGCTGGCCGGAACGAGGTTCCGCGAAAACGGGGGAATGGCGAATGGCAGTCCGTCTGGATGAAATGGACCGGAAAATCCTTGCCGAGTTGCAGATCGATTCCGCCCAGTCCCTTGACGAGATTGCCCGCAAGGTGGGGTCATCCAAGACCCCGGTCTGGAACCGCATCCGCCGCATGAAAGAGGCGGGGGTGATCACCCGCCAGACCGCCATTCTGGACGCCGAGGCGCTGGGGCTGGAGGCATGCTTTTTCGTGCTGATCCGCACCAGCGAGCATGAGGCCGACTGGCAGCGCAAGTTCCTGAAAACGCTGAAGGAACGCCCCGAAGTGCTGGAGGCGCACCGTCTGGCGGGAGACATCGACTATATCCTGAAAGTGCGGGTCAAGAACGCGCGGGCCTATGATACGTTTTATCAGGCGCTGATTTCGGAGGTGAAAATCTACAACGTTACGGCGCTGCTCAGCATGGAAGAGATCAAGGCGACAACGATCCTGCCGCTCTGAGAGCGTCGGGCGGTGATCCGGCGGCGCAAGGCGCAGGCGCCTTGCATGCTCCTGCGCTTGGGTCCGCGCCGGGGCGCGGACCCA
>NKIT01000178.1 GCA_002256185.1 Rhodobacteraceae bacterium PARR1
GCAGTATCCGCAATCTGTCTGGGACGTGCCGGGGTTTCAACAGCCCGATGTGGTGCTGATCGACGGGCGGTTTCGGGTGGCTTGCCTGCTGACCGTGGCCTTTCGCACCAAAGCGCCGGTGACGGTGCTGTTTGACGACTATTCCTCGCGTCCCGCCTATCATGTGGTGGAACAGATGATCCGCCCCATCGCCATGCATGGCCGGATGGCACAGTTCCAGATCGACCCGACCCCGATGCCGGACCCGGCGGACCGCTGGATCACCGCCAGCTTTCAGCATCCGCTGTAACGGGGCCTTTTGCATGACCGCCTTTCGCCAAGATGCCCCGGACCTGCCCCAGACCTGCCCCATTTGGCTGGCCTATGTTGCGCCAGTTGAGTGCAAGACAGGGTCTTACCGTGACGCAGGATCAGAAAGCCGCCTTCGCGGCCCGGATGGAGCGTATCCAGAAGGGCGGCGTCAACACCAACCGCACCATCTTTTTCGGGATGGACGAGGCGGTTCCCCTGCCCAAGGGCGGGGTGCGGAAGGCGGTCGAAAAGCGGGCTGCCAAGGCACCTTGGTCCAAAAAGGCCAAGCGGCCCGGATCGGTCAAAGGGCTGGTTCTGGCGCTGATCTTGGGCGTTTTGGCCTTTCCGGCCGCCTTGCTGCTGATGCTGCATCCGGCGGTGGATTTGACCGCGCTGAACGCGCCGTTGCCCGGCGGGCCCTTGGGCGCGGGATTGGCGCTGGCTTTGGTGACGTCGTTCATCCTTGGTCTGCGCCGTCCGGTCACGCTGATGGCTGCGGCCTGTGGCACGCTGGCCATGGCGACGGGCTTTCACAATCTGGTCCATGCCGCGCCCGATCTGGTGGCGCAGGTGTTCCCGCAGGATTGGGTCAACACCACCTTGGCCCAGACCAAGATGGGCACGCTGCTGCCCTTGACCGACTTCCTGACCCTCTGACCGCGCGCAGCGCGGCGAAACGCTTCACCCTTTGGGGCCCCGCATGCGTGCGGCGGCCCCTGATCGCCATTTGAACCGGAAGAAGAAAAATGCTGGAAATCAAGAACCTGCACGTGAAACTTGAAGAAGAGGACAAGGTGATCCTCAAGGGCGTCGACCTGACCGTCAAGGCGGGCGAAGTCCATGCGATCATGGGGCCGAACGGGTCTGGCAAATCGACGCTGTCCTATGTGCTGTCAGGTCGCGACGGGTATGATGTGACGGACGGCTCTGCCACGCTGGACGGCGAAGAACTGCTTGAGATGGAACCCGAAGAGCGTGCGGCGGCGGGTCTGTTTCTGGCTTTCCAATACCCGGTGGAAATCCCCGGCGTCGGCAACATGACCTTTCTGCGCACGGCGGTGAACGCGCAACGCAAAGCCCGCGGCGAAGAGGAAATGAGCGCAGGCGACTTCCTGAAGGTCGTGCGCGCCAAGGCCAAGACGCTGAAGATTGACGCCGACATGCTGAAACGTCCGGTCAATGTGGGCTTTTCGGGCGGCGAGAAGAAGCGCAACGAAATCCTGCAAATGGCCATGCTGGAACCCAAGATGTGCATCTTGGATGAAACCGACTCTGGCCTTGACGTCGACGCGATGAAACTGGTTGCCGATGGCGTGAACGCCTTGCGCGATGCGGGACGGGCTTTCCTTGTCATCACGCATTATCAACGGCTTCTGGACCATATCAAACCCGATGTCGTCCACATCATGGCCGCTGGGCGCATCATCAAGACCGGCGGGCCGGAACTGGCGCTTGAGGTCGAAAAGAACGGCTATGCCGACATTCTGGCGGAGGTCAACTGATGGCGCTGCCGCAAGCGAAACAGGGCGTGCTGGCGGCACGCATCGCAGGCCTGTCGTTGCCACAGGGCGGATGGGCCAGCGCGGCGCGGGCCGATGCCTTGGCGCGTCTGTCGGCGATGGGCATGCCGGTGAAGCGCGATGAATACTGGCGCTACACCGATCCGACCAGCCTGACCACACCCGACGCCCCCCGCGCGGCGGTGTTTGATGCCAGCGATGAAGCCCCGGCCTTTGACGGTATCGACGCGGTGAAACTGGTATTCGTCGACGGCGTGTTTGATCCCGCGCAATCGGATGATCCGGCCATGGCCGGGGTAGAGATTGACCGTCTGGCAGCCGTCGCAGACCGCGATATCCATTGGGCGCAGGGGCTTTACGGTGTGCTGGAAACCCACGGGCAAACCCCGGTGCAGCGCCCATTGGCCGCGCTCAACACCGCCTTTGCCACCGATGGCGTGCTGATCCGCGCCACGGGCAAGGCGGCAAAGCCGGTGTCGCTGATCTATATCCACCGGGATGAAACCTCGGACGCGATCCTGCATCATTGCATCAAGCTTGAGGCCGGGGCAGAGGTGACCGTTCTGGAAAACGGCCCGGCCGCCGCGCGCTTTACCAAGGTGATGGAAGTGGACGTGGCCGAGGGCGCGCGCTTTCACCACATCCGGACCCAAGGCCGCGACCACGAACGCCGCGCCGCCACGCATATCTTCGCGTGTCTGGGGGCAGGGGCCTTGTTCAAGTCCTTCACCCTGACCGCGAATGGCGTGATGACCCGCAACGATGCGGTGATCGAATTGTTGGGCGACGATGCCCGCGCCCATATTGCGGGGGCTGCGGTCGGCGACGGCGATTTCCACCATGACGACACCGTGTTCATCACCCATGCGGGCCTGCGCTGCGAAAGCCGTCAGGTGTTCAAGAAGGTGTTGAAAAACGGCGCGGTGGGCGTGTTCCAAGGCAAGATCCTTGTCAAACCCGGCGCGCAAAAAACCGATGGCTATCAGATTTCTCAGAGCCTGCTTCTGGATGAGGCCAGCCAATTCCTCGCCAAGCCAGAGCTTGAGATTTACGCCGATGACGTCAAATGCAGCCACGGCTCTACCTCGGGGGCGATTGACGAAACCGCGCTGTTCTACCTGCGCTCGCGCGGGGTGCCGGAACGGATGGCGCAATCCTTGATGGTCTTGGCCTTCCTGGCCGAGTCGATTGCAGAGATCGAGGATGAGGCGATTGCCGAAGACATCCGCAGCCGGCTGGAAGGCTGGCTTGCGCGGCACGAGCGGTAAGGATGCCGGTCGTTCCCGACATCCTGCGGTCCTGGCGCGATCCACGCGGTGTGATTGCGCAAAAGCTGGCCGATGGCCCGCGAGAGGATCGCGCCTTGGCCACGCTGATGGGGGCTTGCGCGCTGATCTTCGTGGCGCAATGGCCGGTGCTGGCGCGACAGGCGCATATGGCAAAGGTGACCGCCGAACAGGCGGGAACGCCGCTGGATCAGGTGCCGACGATTCAGGCGCTGATGGGCGGGGCGCTCTTGGCCATCGTGTTCATGGCACCCTTGGTGTTCTATGTTCTTGCGGCCATAAGCCACGGCATCGCAAGGCTTTTCGGCGGCAAGGGCAGCGGTTTCGGCGCGCGGATGGCGCTGTTCTGGGCGCTTTTGTGCATCGCCCCGGCGATGCTGTTCAACGGCTTGGTTCTGGGCTTTGTCGGCCCCGGTCCTGCGGCAACAGGGGTGGGCGCATTGGTCGCCTTGGGTTTTGTGTATCTGTGGATCAGGATGCTGATCGAGGCGGAGTCCTGATGGAACTTTCGGTTGCAAATATCTGGATTCTCTTGCGTTTGACGGTGATGAACCCGGGGCAGGCGGCGCAATTCCTGTTGCGCCTGCCGATCCTTGGCCGCAACCGTTTTGCCGTTTTGCTGGTGGTCTCGGCGCTTTCGGCGGCAGTGCTCTGGGCGACCTATGCGATGTTTCCGATGACCATGCCAGACGGCACGGAACTGGAGCCTGTGGGTCCGCTCAGTTGGGCGGTCATGGTCGGGGGCGGGGTGTTGATCACCACGGGTCTGATCTTTGTTGGTGGCCGTGTGGCAGGGGGCAAAGCCGCCTTCAGCGACCTGATCCTGCTGGTGTCATGGTTTCAGTTCCTGCAACTGGCGCTTTACATCGCGCAGATGGTTCTGATCGTGCTGCTGCCGCCCTTGGGGGCTTTGGTGGCGCTGGCCTCGGTTGGGTTGACGCTGTGGGTTCTGGCCAATTTCATCAAGGTTGCCAACGGCTTCGCCTCTGTTCTTGGACCGATCCTTGGGATCATCGGCGCGATGGTTCTGGTCTTTCTTCTTCTTCTCAGCGGGGCATGACGATGTATGACGTCAAAGCGGTGCGGGCCGATTTCCCGATCCTGTCGCGGGAGGTGAACGGCAAGCCGCTGGTCTATCTGGACAACGGCGCCTCGGCCCAGAAACCGCAGGTGGTGATCGACGCGGTCACGCAGGCCTATTCGATGGAATATGCCAATGTTCACCGTGGCCTGCATTACCTTTCCAACCTTGCGACGGATAAGTATGAAGGCGTGCGCCACACCATCGCGCGCTTTCTGAACGCGCCTGATCCCGAAGAGATTGTCTTTACCACCGGCACCACGATCGGCATCAACCTTGTCGCCTATGGCTGGGCCGCGCCGCGCCTGCAGGCGGGAGATGAAATTGTGCTCTCGATCATGGAGCATCACGCCAACATCGTGCCGTGGCATTTCCTGCGCGACCGGCAGGGGGTGGTGCTGAAATGGGTGGATGTGGACGCCAACGGCGATCTCGACCCGCAGGCGGTGCTGGATGCCATCGGGCCGCGCACGAAACTGGTCGCCATCACGCATATGTCCAACGTTCTGGGCACCGTGGTCGATGTCGCCACCATCTGCAAAGGCGCGCAGGCGCGGGGCGTGCCGGTGCTGGTCGACGGATCGCAAGCGGCGGTGCATATGCCGGTGGATGTGGCGGCGATGGGCTGCGATTTCTATGCCATCACCGGGCATAAACTATACGCACCAAGTGGTTCCGGCGCGATCTTCATCCGGCGTGAGAGGATGGAGGAAATGATCCCCTTCATCGGCGGCGGCGACATGATCCGTGAAGTGACGCGCGACACCGTCACCTACAACGACCCGCCCATGAAGTTTGAGGCGGGGACGCCCTCCATCGTCGCCCAGATCGGGCTGGGCGTAGCCTTGGACTATATGATGGGGCTGGGGATGGACAGCATCGCCGCCCATGAACGGGGCTTGCGCGACTATGCCCGCGCAAGACTTGCGGGGCTGAACTGGCTGAATGTGCAGGGAAATTCCGACACCAAGGGCGCGATCTTTTCCTTCACGCTGGCGGGGGCGGCGCATGCGCATGACATATCCACCATCCTTGATAAACGCGGTATTGCGGTGCGCGCAGGCACACATTGCGCCATGCCGTTGATGGATCACATGGGTGTGGGTGCCACATGCCGCGCGTCTTTTGGTCTGTACAACACCAAGGCCGAGGTGGACGCGCTGGTCTCGGCCCTTGAGCTGGCCAACGAGTTGTTCAACGGATAAGCGGCTGAAAACCCGCCGGGGGCCCGCGATGGGCGGTTGCATCCCGGCGCGCTTTCCCGTAAATCCGATCCCACAGCGCACCCATAGCTCAGCTGGATAGAGTGCTGCCCTCCGAAGGCAGAGGTCGAAGGTTCGAATCCTTCTGGGTGCGCCAGATTTCCCGAGATTGCAGGACAGGGTAGCAGACGTTCTTTGTGTGGTAATGTTGTCAACAAGTTGGAATGTCGTCAGTCCTGCAAGGTAGAACTGTCGTCTTGGATGCCGGAGCAGGACCGGGCAGGGCGGAGACCTCCAATATCGCAG
>NKIT01000179.1 GCA_002256185.1 Rhodobacteraceae bacterium PARR1
ACGTCAAAACGAGGCAAAAATGACAATGTTAGTCGCAATTCGTGCGGATCGGCGGCGCGGATGTGGCGGTGCTGAAGGGCGTCTTGCCCGCCAACGTGGCGGCGGGTCAGATCACGGTGAAGGTGGTCACAGGCTGACCACCCTACACCGCACCCCAAACTGCAAACGGGGCCGCGCTTTTACAGCGCGGCCTTTTTCATTTCTTCGATGTAAATCTCACGCAGGCGGGTCACCACCGGGCCGGGCTTGCCCGTGCCGATGGCCTTGCCGTCCATTTCGACGACCGGCATCACGAAAATCGTGGCGGCGGAGGCGAAAGCCTCATCCGCTGCCTGCACTTCGGCCACGGTGAAGGGTCGTTCTTCCACCTCGAACTGTGCTTCGGCGGCATAGCGCAGCACGGCGGCGCGGGTGATGCCGTGCAGGATGTCATTGGTCAGTTGCCGGGTGATGATCCTGTTGCCCTTGATGATATAGGCGTTATTCGAGGTGCCTTCGTTGACGAAACCATCGTCATCCAGCATCCACGAATCGTCCACGCCCGCCTTTTTGGCCATCATCTTGGCCATCGACGGATAGAGAAGTTGCACCGTCTTGATATCGCGTCGGCCCCAGCGGATGTCGGGGACAGAGATCACCTTGAACCCGGTCTTGGCGGCGGGTGCATCGGCCAGTTGCGGGATGGCTTGGGTAAAGGCCACCAGCGTGGGTTTCACGTCCGACGACGGGAACAGGAAGGACCGGTCGCCGGGATTGCCGCGCGTGACCTGAAGGTAGATCATGCCCTCGTCCAGCCCGTTGCGCGTCACCAATTCGCGGTGCATCGCCAGCAAGTCGTCATCGCTGCACGGGGCCGCCATGTCCAATTCCCGCAACGAGCGGTGCAGGCGGACGATATGGCCGGGGAAATCCACCAGCTTGCCGCCAAGGACCGACGTCACCTCATAGACGCCATCGGCCATCAGGAAGCCCCGGTCAAAGACCGAAACCTTGGCCTCGCCCTCGGGCAGGTAGTCACCATTCACATAGACGATGCGGGTCATTGCTTATCCCCAGAGTTCGCGGTCAGGCGCATGGATGCCACGGTCGGAAAACCGCAGCGGTTGTGGGCGGTCTTCTGCCAACAAAAGCGGGCCGTCAAGATCGACATGCGCGGCTTGGCCTGTCAGCAGGGTTGCGGGGGCCATGGCAAGGCTTGTGCCGACCATGCAGCCCACCATCACGCCGAAACCTTGGGCATGGGCGGTGTCGGTCAGGGCAAGCGCCTCGGTCAGGCCGCCGGTCTTGTCCAGCTTGATGTTGACCATGTCATACTTGCCCCTCAGTGCGGCCAGACTGGCGCGGTCATGGCAGCTTTCGTCGGCGCAGACCGGCAGCGGGCGGGCGATTTCGGCCAGCATGTCATCCTGCCCGGCGGGCAGGGGCTGTTCCACCAGCGCCACGCCAAGGCGGATCAGATGCGGGGCCAGGTCGGCATAAACCTCAGGCGTCCAACCTTCGTTCGCGTCGATGAGAATGGTGGGACGCGGGGCACCCTGACGCACAGCCTCAAGCCGAGGCATGTCGTCGGGGGTGCCGAGCTTGATCTTCAACACCGGGCGATGGGCGTTTTCCGCCGCCTGCGCGCGCATGGCGTCGGGCGTGTCGAGCGACAGGGTAAAGGCGGTGATCGCCGGGGCGGGCGCAGGGCGGTTCAGCAAATCCCAGACCCTGCGGCCGGATTGCTTGGCCGCCAAATCCCACAGCGCGCAGTCCAGCGCATTGCGGGCGGCACCGGGGGGCAGGGCGGTTTGCAACGCCTCGCGGCTGATGTCGTCGGGCAGGCTTTCGATCTGCGCCGTGACAGTCTCCAACGTCTCGCCATAACGGGCATAGGGCACGCATTCGCCCCACCCCGTCACGCCGCCGCGCGTGATGCGGACGGTCAGCACCCGCGCCTCGGTCTTGGACCCGCGCGAGATGGTGAAGGTGCGGGCAAGGCGGAACGAGTCTGGCGTGACGGTGATCATGGCGGGCCTCTTTGCGCTGTTGTGGCAGATGCTGCGCGGGGCGGAAAGTCCCCGGCGCGGTCTTGGTCTGCCATGCCGCCCTTGCAATGCTGCATCCGCGAAATCCTCCTTGCGCGGCGCTGCGCAAGAATATAACCAAAGTGGCAAGCGCCCTGAAATTTCATTGCGAGCCGAACCATGAGCTTTCGCCTGCAACCCCCCGCCCCCGCCCGTCCGAACCGGTGCCAATTGTTCGGCCCCGGGTCTCGTCCGGCGATCTTTGCCAAGATGGCGGCGTCGGATGCGGATGTGATCAACATCGACCTTGAGGATTCGGTCGCCCCTTCGGACAAAGATGCCGCCCGCGCCAATACCATCGCCGCGATTTCGGAAGTGGATTGGGGGCGCAAGACGCTGTCCGTTCGGATCAACGGTCTGGATACGCCGTGGTGGTATCGCGATGTGGTCGACCTGTTGGAACAGGCAGGGGACCGGCTCGATCAGATCATGATCCCCAAAGTGGGCTGTGCCGAGGATGTCTACGCCGTCGATGCGCTGGTCACGGCGGTGGAACGCGCCAAGGGCCGCACGAAACCGATCAGCTTTGAAGTCATCATCGAATCCGCCGCTGGTATTGCGCATGTTGAGGCGATTGCGGCGTCGTCTCCGCGTTTGCAGGCGATGAGCCTTGGGGCAGCAGATTTTGCGGCCAGCATGGGGATGCAGACCACGGGAATCGGCGGGACGCAGGAGAACTATTACATGCTGCAAGGCGGCGCGCGGCATTGGTCCGACCCGTGGCATTGGGCGCAGGCCGCCATCGTCGCCGCCTGCCGCACGCATGGCATCCTGCCGGTCGATGGGCCGTTCGGGGATTTCTCTGACGACGAAGGGTTCCGCGCACAGGCACGGCGGTCGGCAACGCTGGGCATGGTCGGCAAATGGGCGATCCATCCCAAACAGGTGGCACTGGCGAATGAGGTGTTCACCCCGTCGGAACAGGCGGTGACCGAAGCGCGCGAAATCCTTGCCGCGATGGAAGCGGCAAAGGCGCGGGGCGAAGGGGCGACGGTCTACAAGGGCCGTCTGGTCGACATCGCCAGCATGAAACAGGCCGAGGTGATCGTGCGTCAGGCTGAGTTGATTGCTGGGTAAACGATTACACAACTGTCACTGCCGTTGACAGCTTGCTGCATAATCGTGCAGCGTAAGAATCTGTCCGAAATGACGCAACGTCACGGACAAAAGGTTACCCGCTGCTGCGGCCCAAGGGGAGAGGAGGCCCCTCGCAGCAAAAGGGGAGGATGCACGCCCCGTGGCAACCCCACGGGGCGCTGCTGTTTCTGGGGTGCAGATTTGATTTAACCCGCTGCAAGTAAACCAAAAAAACACAGATACTTCCATGCCTTTTGCGATTTGCTACCTCAGGGGAGGCAATCTGAGGGTTTTTTTGTGCGGACAGCTCTGCGCGTTCTTGCAACGCTGATTTTTGTAGTAGTGCTCTTGGGCGTGATCGGTTGGCTTTTGCCCGCCACGCGGGAAGGTCGGGCCGAAACGGTCATCGCCGCATCGCCGGCGCGGGTGCTGGCTGTCATCGCCGATGTCGAAAGCCAACCCGATTGGCGAGCAGGATTAGCGTCAGTCACGCGCACTGCCGTGGGGTGGATTGAAACGACCGGGCGAGCCGAGGCGATATCCTTCACGCCTGTGGTCATGTCGGAACGCCTTATCCACCTGCGCTTTGCTTCGGATGCCGGATATTCGGGCGAGTGGCTGGCCGATCTGACGACCGTGGATGGCGGCACGCGCATCGCGGTGGTCGAACGGGTGACGATCCCTTCACCTTTTGGCCGTTTGCTGGCGCGGGCCTTCTGTGATCCCGAGGACTTCGCAACCACATATCTTTCCGCGCTTAAGGCGCGGAGTGAAAGGCAGTGAAAGGAGCCTGCGATGCCAACCGAACGCAAAAAGAAACCAACTGACTGGCGCAAACGCTTTGGCGCGGCCAAGGACCCGCATGTCGTAATGCTGCATGCGGATTTCGCGGGTGTGAAGGCGGGCAATACAATGCTGATCTCCTCTCCGGGTGAGATCGCGAATTACATCGCCCGCATTCCACAGGGGGAAACGCGCACGATTGATCGGATGCGCAACGAACAGGCCCGTAAGGCAGGATCGAATTCCATGTGCCCGGTGACAACTTCCATCTACCTCAAGGTCGCGGCCGAGGTGGCACTTCAGGACTTGTCCGAAGGAAAAGCGTTGGATCAGGTGGTGCCGTTCTGGCGCGTTGTGATGCCCGACAGCAAGGTGGCGAAAAAGCTGTCCTGCGGGCCGGACCATGTGGCGCATCTGATCGCCTTGGATGGTGGGCAAGTAGCGGGGTGACTTAATCCTACCACTTGCGGTGTCTCTGACTTTGCAGGATGACCTCGGGAACAGCTCAAACCCAGATGCACGCCCTTGGGCATGCCACCGGATTCTTTCAGCCTTTGCTACCCTTTGAGCGGTAGGCAAAGATAGGTGATCAGCCCGTCTGGCGGGGTGTCCTGTGGGCCGTTGGGGTAGATCTCATAGCTCGGATGATCATCGGGTTCTTCGCCCGACTCGGCCAGCCACGGGCCGTAAAGCCAAGCCCAAGCGGCGGGCAGTTGCGTTTAGGGGCCGGTCACCGTCAACCGCGCGACCCGTCCGCCCGGTATGGTCGTGGCGTGCAGGCCCTCTGGCAAGGCAGTGCCGGGGACGACGCGCAAACCCGCCTCGGAGCGCAGATCGCTGACCGGGACGACTGACGGATCGTCGTGATAAAGGCAGACACAAGGCCCGGTGATCTGCGGCCAAAAGCCTGCCGCTGTGACCCGTGCCAAAAGCTGGCCGCAGGTTTCGCCAATCTGAACATAAGCGCCGCGATGGTGCAAAGCGGCGAGGTGCATCGGTTGGGTCGTTTCGATTCTAACGGAATACATGGGCAATCGTCCTTTCCGCGCCGGAATCAGCATGGCGGGCAACTGCCCGGATCGGCGCATTTGCGTTGGGGTCATGTCGAAAGTCATGCGGAACTGGCGTTCAAAACTGTCGAGGTTCGGGTAGCCGCAGGCCTTGGCGATAGCGGCGATGTCATCGCGGCTGGTCACAATCTGTTGCGCGGCATGGTTCATGCGAACACGCCGCACCGCTTCGGTCACGGTTTCGCCCTGCATGGCGGCAAAGACGCGGTGAAAGTGAAAGCGCGACAGCGCCGCCACATCCGCCAAGGCATCCAAGGACAAATCCGCCGCAAGATGGGCCGTGATGTGCTCCATCACCCGTTCCAGTCTTTTGCGATAGCCCTCGGTCATCTCTGCCCCCTCTCGACGTCATCTTACTGCCATGGGCGCATCCGACAAATCTTGCTGAGTTGCATCTTGACCCCCATCCGGCCATATAGGGGGCCGACCTTAGACCGTCCTGAACCGGAGTGGACCATGCACTATCTGGAGTTCGAAAAGCCCCTGGCCGAGATTGAAGGCAAGGCGGAAGAACTGCGCGCGATGGCGCGCGGTGACGGGGGCATGGATGTGTCCAAAGAGGCAGAGGCGTTGGACCGCAAGGCCGAGACGCTGCTGAAAGACCTGTATCGCGGGCTGACGCCCTGGCAGAAATG
>NKIT01000180.1 GCA_002256185.1 Rhodobacteraceae bacterium PARR1
TTTCGCTGCTTGCGCTGGGGCATTGGATGCTGATTGCCTTTCTGCGCCCGGTGCTGGCCGGGATCGGCCTGCCGGATGGCTGGGCGGTCATGGCGGCGGCGACGGTGGGACCGGCGCAAGTGGCGGGGCGGCTTGCGCTGATGGCGGCGGGCGTGCGGCTGGGGGGACGGTCGGCGCTGCTTTTGACGCTGGCGGGCTTTGTTGTGGCCCCGGTGGTCTTGGTGCTGGCCGGGGTGGCGATGCCCTTGGTCTTTGGCTTTGCGCTGGTGCAGGGGGCCGCCAACGGTGTCTTGACCATCCTGCGCCCCTTGCTGGTGGCCGAGGATCTGGGATCCGAAGGCTTTGGCGCGGTGTCGGGGATGATGTCTATTGCCACGCTTGCGGCCAGTGCAGCGGCACCGATGCTTGGGGCCGTGCTGATGGCGCTGGGGGGCTGGGCTTTGCTGGTCACAGTGTCCGGTGTCACCGCTGTGCTGGCACTGGCCTTGGCGATGCTGCCGCGCGGCTGAGCATTACTGCGGCATTGCCGGTTGCACGGCGTGGTTCAGTTGAAGCCGATCCAGACCGGAATGTCCGTCATGGCATACATGACAACGAAAAGCGCCGAGATCAGCGCAATCGTGATTTCCTGGCGAGCTGTAAATTGCATGATACTTTCCTCTGACCCACGAAAACATGCACCTGACAGGCAGCGTTCCCGTAGGTGCCATCATGTACAGGCCGCGATGAAGAAAGCCTTACCGCAGAAGGAGAATGGGTGGCTGACCTTCGGATGGGTCATGATGTTTCGGATGGCAGCGTTCAGCCCCAAGTCGGGGGTCGTTTCTCTATGAAGGCAGTGATCCCCTCGGATGTGTCATCACGCATCAGGTTCGTGACCATGGTTTGGCCGGTTTTCGCATAGGCGGCAGGCAGGTCCAGACCGGTCTGGGCGTGAAAGGCGGCCTTGCCCAAGCGAATCGCCGCAGGCAGTTTCGAGGCAATGCTGCGGGCCAGCGTCAGGGCGGCTTCGTCCAGATCGGCGACCGGGGCGATGCGGTTCACCAGACCCACCGACTGTGCGCGGGGGGCCTCCATGAACTCGCCCGTTGTCAGCATCTCAAAGGCGACAGCGGGGGCGACCTTGCGGGTCAGGGCGACCATGGGGGTCGCGCAGAACAGGCCGATGTTGACGCCGTTCACCCCAAAGCGCGCATCGGTGGCCGCAACGATCAAGTCGCAACTGGCGGCAAGCTGGCAGCCTGCGGCGGTGGCGATGCCCTGCACCTGCGCGATGACGGGTTGGGGCAGGGCGGGGATTTTCTGCATCATCGCGGCGCAATTGGCAAAAAGCGTGGCAAAAGCGGCCTCTCCGCCATCTGCTGCGTCCCGCGCGGCCTGTATTTCGCGAAGGTCATGCCCGGCGCAGAAGGCGCGACCTTCGCCCCGCAGGACAACGGCGCGGATGCTGTCATCGGCGGCAATGGCATCAAAGGCGTCCGCCAATGCGGCGATCATGGCGTTGGACAGCGCATTCAGGCGGGCAGGGGCGTTCATCGTCAGCACGGCAACCGCGCCCTGATCTTCGCGCAGCACAAGCGGTTCGGACATTGCAACCCTCTTTCAGTTCTGGAATGCCTGTCGCCGATGGATCGGGGACGGCTGATGGACCTTTTGATGGATCGTGACGCGCTGGCCGCGTTCCTGCAACGTGACTTTGCCGAGGTGGCGCCAGATTTCAGCGTAGACCGCGCCGATGTGGCGGGTGTCGATCTGCGGCTGCGCGTGGGGGCAGGGCATTTGCGCCCCGGTGGCACGGTGTCGGGGCCGTCGATATTCGCACTGGCCGATGTCGCACTTTATCTGGCGATCCTGTCGCGGATCGGGCCTGTGGCGCTGGCGGTCACCACCAATGCCTCGATCGACTTCATGCGCAAACCTGCGGCGGGGTGTGATCTGCAAGGCGCGGCTGTTGAAGCTGGGAAAGACGCTGGCTGTGGGCGATGTTCTGGTGTTCAGCGAAGGGACCAGTGATCCCGTGGCGCGGGCGGGGCTGACCTATGCCATCCCGCCGCGCCGGACTGAGGGCGCTTAGCGCGCCAGTTTGAAGCTGCCTTCGATCTGCGCGCCGCTTTCGATCACCACGGTCGCATAGGTGATGTCGGCTTCGACCTTGGCGGTGGCGCGCAGGGTAAAGCCACCCGTGGCGACGCGGCCATCGAGGGCGCCCTTCACCTCAAGCGTTTCGGATTGCACACTGCCCTTGACCCGGCCTTCGCCGCCGATGGTCACACTGCGTGCGCTGAGCGTGCCGTCGATTTCGCCCATCACCTCAACCGCGCCGGACGAGGTGATCTCTCCGACGATCTTGAGGTCAGAGGCCAGCACCGATTTTCCGGCATTGGATTGCGCGGGACGCGGCGGGGCGGAAAGCGGGTCAGCGGGCTTCGAGAACATGTCATCACCTGTGGAAGGGTCAGCGCCGATAAAGGGTGAAGGGGCGGCAGGGGTCAAGGGGGCAGAGGCGGCAAGCGGCCCGGCCTGCGGCTTTCGCGGCGGGGGCAGGTCGTTTCCGGGCCTGACAGGGGGCAGGGGCAGTGTTTGGATGGGCCAAAGAATCAGACTGACAGGATTACGTTAATGACCGATGCGCCGACTGACGGCTTTTTCCGCCCGGTTTCCGGCTTTGACCTGCCGCGATTCGCAGGCATCCCAACCTTCATGCGGCTGCCGCATGTGGGCCTGGATGATCCGAAACTGGCTGAGGTCGAAATCGGCCTGATCGGCGCGCCGTGGGATGGCGGCACCACCAACCGCCCCGGCCCGCGCCATGGACCGCGCCAGTTGCGCGACCTGTCGACCATGATCCGCGCGCAGAACGGAGCGACATGGGTGGCCCCGTTTGAACTGGCCCATTGCGCCGATCTGGGCGACGTGGCCCCGAATCCGGGCGATCTGATGGACAGCCTTGCGCGGATGGAGGCGTTTTACTCCCGCGTCGTTGCGGCAGGCATTCTGCCGCTAACCGGGGGCGGGGATCATCTGTGCTCGCTGCCCATCCTGCGGGCCGTGGCCAAAAAGCGCCCGGTGGGGATGATCCAGTTCGACAGCCATACGGACCTGAATGATGTCTACTTTGGCACTAGCCGCTACAACCACGGCACCCCGTTCCGCCGCGCGGTGGAAGAGGGGCTGATTGACCCCAAACGCTATTGCCTGATCGGCATCCGTGGCACCGCCTATGGGCGCGACGATTGGGACTTTGCCGCCGCCAACGGCATCCGCATCATTCCCATCGCCGAATTCCACCAGCGCGGGGCCGATGACGTGATGACCGAAGCGCGCGAGATCGTAGGGACCGGCCCGGTCTATGTCACCTATGACATCGACTTTGTGGACCCGACCTTCGCGCCCGGAACCGGCACACCAGAGGTGGGGGGGCCGAATTCATGGCAGGCGTTGCAAGTGGCGCGCGGTCTGCGGGGCTTGGATGTGGTGGGGGCCGATCTTGTGGAGGTCTCGCCGCCCTTTGATCCTTCGGGTGGGACGGCGTGGCTGGGAATTTCGCTGATGTTCGAGATGCTCTGTGTGATGGCCGAACAGGTCGCCAAACGGCGCGCGGGCTGATGGGGCAGGATCGGGGGTTTCACACCCCCGAACCCCCGTGGGATATTTGACGACAGAAAATGGGGAGAGGGTCGTGATGCAGGCTGAAATGATCGTGACCGGGGCAAAGGTTCTGACCATGGACCCGCAGCGCCCGAGGGCCGAGGCGGTGGCCGTGGCGGGGGGGCGTATCCTTGCCGTCGGCTCGGCGGCGGAGGTTGCGGCACTGGCAGGGCCGCAGACGCGTATGATTGACGCCGGGGGGCGGACGCTCTTGCCGGGGTTTGTCGAAAGCCACCTGCATCTGGTGCTTGGCGGGAATGAGCTGACGCAGTTGCAGATCGGCGGGGTGCACGGCTTTGACGCGCTGAAGGCGGCCTATCTGGGCTATGCCGCGAAGAATCCAGACCGCCCGCTCTTGATGGCGCAGGGCGCGTCTTACGAAATCCTTGACCACCCCGTCACGCGGCAGGATCTGGACCGTGTGATCGCGGACCGCCCCATCGCGATGATGGCCCCGGATCATCATACCGTCTGGGCCAATACGCTGGCGCTGACCATGGCGGGATTGTTGCACGGGGCCCGCATGCCGCATGGGCATGAGGTGGTGATGGCCGCCGATGGCACCGCCACGGGCGAACTGCGCGAGTTTGAAGCATTCGGCCCGGTCTTGGCGCTTGGCGGCGACGCGCATCTGCAATTGGGCATCGCCACCGGGGGGGAGCCTGAGCCTTGGCCCGATGCCGCAACGATGGCGCGCGACAAGGAGAAGGTCGCAGCAGGTCTGGCGCATTGCGCGGGGCATGGCATCACCTCGATGGTGAACATGGACGGCAACCGCTACACCTGTGAACTTCTGGCACAGATGCAGGCTGAGGGGCGCTTGACCGCCCGTGTGGTCGTGCCCTTCCACATGAAGCCGCATATGGAGCTATCAGACCTCGACCGTGCCAGCGCGATGGCGCGGGATTATACCGGGGACTGGGTCCGCTCAGGCTTTGTGAAGATGTTCATGGATGGGGTGGTGGACAGCCGCACGGCCTATATGCTGAACGACTATCCCGGCGTGCCGGGGCATCGGGCGGAGCCGTTGTTTGAACCCGAACGCTTCAAGGCTGTCTGCACCGAGATTGACCGGCGTGGAATGCAAATCGCCGTGCATGCCATCGGGGATGGGGCCGTGCGGGTGACGATTGATGGCTATGAGGCCGCTGAGCAGGCCAATGGCCGCCGCGACAGCCGCCACCGGATCGAACATATCGAGTTGATCGACCGCGCCGACATTCCCCGTCTGGGGGCTTTGGGCATCACCGCCAGTGTGCAGCCGCCACATCCGCCGGGCGTGATGGATTTCCCCATTTCCAGTATGGAGACTGTCTATCATCGCGATCGTTGGCGCGACGCGTATCTCTGGAAGACGCTGAAAGATCACGGTGCGCCCGTGGCCTATGCCAGCGACTGGCCCGTGACGGATGTGTCGGTGATGCGGGGCATACAGGCCGCGCTGACCCGCGCGCCCTATGACGGGGCGACGGATGAACGGCTGACGCTGATGGAAACGCTGCACGCCTATACGGCGGGCGGCGCTTGGGCTGGGCATCTGGACGACCTGACGGGCACGCTGCGGGCCGGGATGGCGGCCGATCTGGTGATGATCGATGGCGACATCGAGTCGATTTCTGCGGATCGGATCGGGGCCACGGACATCGCCCTGACCGTAGCAGGGGGCCGGATCACCCATCAGGGGGCAGGATTCGCTGCCTGAGTCGGCGGATTCGGGTCATGCAGAGGATTTCCCTGCCTGCCTAGATGGCGGAGCAGGCAAATCGGCCAAGGAAAACTGAACAAAACTTGGGCGATTTGAAAAATCGTCATCACCCTGTCACTTTTCCTCTTGCGGCTTTTTGCGGGCAACCGTAAACACCGCCTCACCGAAGCGAGACAGCGACGGTGACGGGCCGGACGGTGGCGGAAGCGACTGAAGG
>NKIT01000006.1:0-28637 GCA_002256185.1 Rhodobacteraceae bacterium PARR1
TGCTGACCGAAGGCGCGCTTGAGGAAGGGCGGTTCATCCCCGCGCCTGCGGGGAACGCGAGGATTGAGGGCTGGCCCCATGTCGCGCAGTCGGTTCATCCCCGCGCCTGCGGGGAACGCTAAATAAGGCCAAGTGCGTTACGCGGAAATTCCGGTTCATCCCCGCGCCTGCGGGGAACGCGGTCGCGGCGATGACATCGGCCCAAGTCAATTCGGTTCATCCCCGCGCCTGCGGGGAACGCCAGAGGATCGACGTCGCTGTCGAACACCCGACCGGTTCATCCCCGCGCCTGCGGGGAACGCTCTTCGTGTAGAGCATTGATGCACCACGGTTTTCACGATGTCAAAGAGCACACCGATTTTCAGGCCGGTTTTTCTGGAAAGAAACTGACCAGCTTCAGTCCGTCAAAGTCAACTGGCATCCGGCGGTTTTTGCCGCAAGTGGCGAAGTCGAAGCCTTGGTCGGTTGGGGCTTTCCAGACCATTACAGCATCGCCTTGCTCGATATAGGCGGTCACTTGCGCCCAAATTCGTTCGCGCGTGCGGGCACTGTAGTCACCCACATAGACACCGGCGCGGACCTCCAGCAGCCAGGCTGCGAGGCGACCGCGCAGCCGGGGTGGGGCGTTGGCAATGACGACGACCATCATCCGCGCATGCCCTCGTCCCCAGAAGGCGGCGCATCGGCGAAGGCCACCGGCATCGCCTCAGGCGGCGGATCCGGGCGCGGGAGTTCGCCAGCCTCGAGCACGTCTTCGATGCCGGGGATGATCTTTTGCAACAGCCCAGTGCGGCGAAAGGCATCACGGCAGGCCAGTCGGACGGCGCGATCCGGCGACATCTCTAGTTTGCCTTTGGCTGCGAGCCCGGCGATGCGGAACGCTTCTGGCACGACGGTCGACAGTTTCCACAGATCAGCGATATCGTAAACAAAGGACAGCGGCTTGCCCGAATGCAGAAAGCCGATGGCGGGGGCGTAACCTGCGGCAAGAACTGCAGCTTCCGTTAAACCATGAAGGCATGATGTGGCGGCAGAGAGGCAACGGTTGGGAATGTCTCCTGCTTCCCAATCAGCCACATCATACGATCGCCGCTTCCAATCCACCCCGTATTGCTTGGCTAATAGCGCGTAGCTTTCGCGAACGCGGACACCCTCGATCCCACGCAGTTGGTCGATGGACCTGCGCTGCGGCGCGTCCTCGCCGAAACGCAGGGCATACATCTTGCGCACCACACGCAGACGTGCGGCGTCATCAAGCGCGATCTTGGCCTGCCAGAGCAAACGGTCGGCGCGGGCACCGCCGGGTTGACCTGCGGAATAGAGGCGGACACCGCCTTCGCCCACCCAAGTGATCAATGTGCCAACACGGGCGGCAAGGGCGACGGCGGCATGGCTGATCCGTGCGCCCGGTTCCAGCATGATCCCCGCCAGGCCGCCGACTGGGATTTGCGTGCGGGTGCCGTCGGCGTTGACCGCAACAAACGCCCCATCCTGCACATCCAACTGCGCCCGTTCGACAAAGACCAGCGAGGCGCGATCTTTCAGCGGGATAGGCCGAGGCGGCGGCAGACCGGGGACATTGTCCCCGCTCATACGCGCCGGATCAGCATGAGACCGCAGCCGTAGGATTTCGCGCGGCCAAAGCCTTGGGTCACGCGGTCTAGAAACAGGGCGGGGTCCGTCACCTCAAGCATTCCGGAAAGATCAAGGATGCCGAACTGCGGCCTCTTCTTCGGAGTTTGGCTGCCGTGCAAGGCGACGGTGGAATAATCAGCCACCTCAGCCCCGATCAGCCGGAACCCTGCCCGAGCGCCCTGCCCGGACAACCAATCCGTCGCCGCCGCCTGCGCCAGTTCCATGCGCTGCTGCGGGCGGTCACTGCGTTCGCCCTTAGGCAAAGCCTTTTGTCCGGGGACGGAATGCAGTCGGTCCATCACCAGATCGACATGGCGCTTTTGCTCCTTACCCGTGGCCGAAAGGGCCCCCGTCTTTTCAGTGCGCGTGGCGTTGGCGCGCAAGGCAAAGGTCAACCGATCCCCGGCTTGCAACGAGGGTGCAAAGGGCTTGACCTCGGGCCGTTCGAATAACTCAGACTCCTGCGGCGGGCGGGCCGAAAGGGTCAGAAACACACCCTCGCCTTCCGCACGCCAGAGGAAATCCCGACGCCGGTCAGGACCGTCGGTGAAGACCGCCCAAAGCAAGCGATGGTGGGCATCCAGCCGCCGCCCATGATCTTCGGGGTTCAAAAGCGCCTCAAGCGCGCGGGCAGAAGGCGACCGCGACAGCTTCAGGCGCGAGAGATAGAGCGTCATGCCACCCCCTCCGGCCGTATGTTGACGGTGCGGAACGCCACCCTGCGCGGGGCGAAGTGCCAAAGCGCGCGGTCACGCGGGGCATCGTGGCGCAATTCGACATGGCTGCTGGTGCCGTCATCGTCCGTGATGAAGCGCGTGGCACTGCGGCCTGCGAACCAAGGCGGCAGGATCATCTTGGTCAGCGCGGCTTCAGGTCCTGTGGCCATCACCACCCGCGCGCCCGGCGGGGCAGAGAGGGGGCAGGACTTCCGCCCAAGATAGAGCGTGAACTGCGGAGCGTTCAGGGCGGTGCAAAGCGACTCAAGTTGGCCGCCCCAGACGGCAATGCCATAGAGAACCCCCACGCGGTAATCGCGCAGGGTGATCGTGGTGTTGTTCCTGAGGGCGTCCACGCGCAGAGCTTGAGGGCGCGAATTCGGGCGTTTTGCAACTGCGGTAGGCACCGTTTCGACAGTGTGGTAGTCGCGCAGACCTGCCCCCTGTTCGAATACCGCCACACCGACTGACAAAGCATCCAGCGCCGAAAAATCATCCTCTCGCCTCAGGCCAAGCGCTGCACCCATCAGACCAAGGATGCCCGACCGTCCGGGCCAGAGCAGCGACCCGCGCCGTTCATGTCCCGCCAGATCGCCCATCGCAGCCATTGTGGCGGCAAGGGTAAAGACAAGATGCGGCTGCATCATGCCACCGCGCCTTCGGCAAAGGCCACAATCTCAGCCAAGGTGCCTTCGCCGGTAAGGACGTTGAGGATGCGGTGATCCTCGGCGGTTCCGGCATGATAGCATTTGTCTAAATTGGCCACCGTTCCATCCATCGCCCGGATCGACCCGGTTTGCAGGTCATTCGCGCCCAGATCGCGCAGGCGGGCATCAACCGGGGTGAAGAACGCTCCGGACAGATCCCGCGGTGCGCGCGGCCCACGTTCGGCGCGGATGTAATAGGCCATCGGATGATGGGCATGGCTGTTCTGCTTGCCGCGCGGTGTGGTAACCGGCAGTGCCGAGGCCAGCGCCGCGATGGCCTTTTGCGCCAAGGCTTTGTCACCGTTCAGGTTTTCGGTCAGCAGGTCAACGTTGACGCAGATGTATTGGTAATAGATGCCCGATCCGAAGCCGTGTTCCCCCAGATGGCCCGCACCAGTGTCTTCGGCTTTGTTCAGATCATCGACGGCGGAATACCAATCCTCTTCGGCCTGTGCACGATGGGTGGTGATGGCATGGGCCACCTGCACCGCTGCTTCACGGTTGAATTCGGGATCGTCGGCCAGCATCCGCCCGAACATGGCGATGTCCACCGCCCCGTCCGCCCTGCGCAGGACAAATTTCTTAAGGTCCTTGTCCTTGGGCAAATCCTCACCCGCCGCGGCCTTGGCGGCAAGGTCATGCGCCAGCGCCCATTCGTCGGGAGAGATGAAGGCGAGGGTCGTTGCCACCGTTTTGGCATCGACCGCTTTCTTGTCGGGCAAGTCCAGCTTGCCAAAGATCACAGCAACCTGATCTGCGGCCTTTTGGGCATCCGCCGCAGCAACACCATCGGCCACCAGCTTTTCCACCAGTTTTTCATGCAGGCGCTTGGTGCGGATGCCTGAGTGATCCGCCAAATCCAACGCAAAGTAGCTGCTTTCCCGCAGCGCGCGCTTGAGCGATTGCGACGACATGCGCAGACGGGGCACGCCGCCGACCATCGCCTGTTTCGGTCGGCCCTGATCGTCGCGGTTGGGGTTGGACGGGCCATAGGCCGTCAGAAGATGGAATTGCACAAAGGTTGTCATCACTCGGACTCCGTCTTTTCGGTTTGCGGGGCATTTTCCCCGAAATAGTTGAAACACCAGGTCATGCGCGTCTTGTCGTCCCAGCGCAGGATGTCCTGCCCCAGTGCTGCGACGTTGCACCGGCCATCTGCCATGCCGATGGCACGGCGCAGGAAGTCGCAAAGTTCGTCGCCCTCAGCCCGCATCAGGCGCTGGAACCGTAAAGTGGACAGAGCAGGTTCTGGTCCGCCCAGCCGTTTTGCCAGAGGCTCTGGCCCATGCTCACGCACCGCAGCCAAAAGCCGCACCAGCACGGACAGGCGTTCGGCGTCCCGCGCCCTCAGGCCCAGCCGGAACGCAAGGTCATGCACTGCCGGTTCTGCAAGCGCGCTGGCCGGTGTCGCCCGCCGCAGACGCGCCGCCAACCCCCGCGCCGCCGCCGATGTTCGGTCAGCCACGGCGTTGGACCACCAGCCGAGGATGATCTGCCCCGGCGTCTTCGCTTCTGACTCGTTCATGCTGCCTTGCCCTTTTTCGCGGGTTTTTCCATGCCAAGTCGGGTGAACAATTCGCCACCTGTCTTGCCGTAGCCCCTGAAAGTTGCTGCGAGATAACCCCGCGATTGAACCACCCGCGCGATCTGGTCGGTTTCACACTGGTCCAGACCCTGCAGCGCAAGATCATCGAACTGCTTGAAGGCATGCCGCTGAAGATGACCCAGCCATTGCACAGCCACTTCAGTTGGCGCCGCGCCAGACTTCAGCGCATCAAAGCAGGATAGAAAGTCACCCTCTGTCCGCAGATAAAGCGCCTCTCGCTCTGCCTCACGAGCCTCGCCGCCCGCCAGAACCGGTTCCAATGCGCCGCGCAACGCCAAGGCCGCTTGCTCTGCCGCAAGGATCATTCCCTGCAACATAGCCGCAGCATGCGGCGGCAAATCGACATAAGGCTGAGACGACAGGGTAAAATCGCGGGCCTTCATGTTGTCCATAGCCCAACCGGCAACCAACACGGTGACGGCGGCCCGGCGATCCCGGCTTTGCCATGTCGTCAGACACGACGCGCAGTCTTTCAGGCCATCGGCTGAACCGGCCAGAATGCCCAACCAATGGCGATAGCCGAAAAGACCGGCGCGAGGGTGGACAGGTAGCAATTCCTCGCCCGCCTTCATGCGGTAATAGGGTGTCAAGGGATGAACCCAACCGCTGTAATTGGTGCCATAGGGGCGTTGGATGACCCCCTTGACGACAGCACCGTCCGCCACCAGACGCAGACGGCGCGGCATGCCGAAGAACGCCTCAACACCAAAGGTGCGCCCCTCGGGCGGGTGGGTCACTGCGCCCTTGTCAGACACACGGGTCGCCCGCATCCAAGGCAAATCGGCCATCTGACCGGAAGAACCGTCCGGCACATTGGCCCAGACAAGATCCCAAAGCCCGCGCCCCGGATCTACCAGCGTGACAAGCGGCCCGCCACCGCGGAGAGAGGTCCGGTTGCCCGCGCCACCCGCAGGCGCATGAGCCTGGAAGGTGTAAAGTGCCATAGCTGCGAAGGCCGGATCGACTGTGGAATAACGGTCGCGATGGACCATTAGATCGGCATTGTTACGGGCAGTGTTGGCCCCTGCGCTGTCGATGAACAGCATGTCTGCGGGGTTTGCCTCACCCTCCAGCGGCTCAAGGTCTTGCAGGAACAGCGGTCCCTCACCCAGCAAGTTAAAGGCGGGGGCATAGGCCGCCAGACGGTCGCGCAGGCGGGCAGGATCGGGTTTGCGGCGGTCGTCCCAATCTTCGACATGTTCGGGGGGGTCGGCCAGATAGACCAGACCAATCAGCAATTCCAAGCAAGCCAGGTTCAAATCCGCCCGCGGACAATCCGGCCGGATCACATCGCTGTCAGTCATCTGCCACGGCGCGATCACTTTGCGCGATCCGTCTTTCAGGATGACGGGTATCCACGGATCATCAATCAAATTCAGGGACAAGCACACGTCCTCCACACAATCTAAAGGTGCAAGAAATCAATCTTACGGCACTCTGTAAAGTCATTAAACATCACGGCAGTGACAGATTTGGTCACCCAAGTGGGCTTGCTGGGCAGTTCATTTCTGCATGGCTTTCAGAATTCCGTTTGAGCTGTCGCTCAACCAAACCGCAGACCGAAGTCTGCGCTGTAGCTCAGTCCTTCGCAGATCGTGCCGTCCTCTGCGAAGGGACAGACCGTGACGGTGTCACGCCGCCAATCCGGCCAATCCTTCTTCACCGCCGCGATGGCAGGCTGGGTCTGATCCGGCAGAGGCAGCGCATCCAACCGGGTCTTGCGGGCCGCCACCTCGGCCATCGGCCACGAACCACCCCAAGGGCTAAGGCGACCGTCCGTCATCCGCGCCAGTGCCAGTGTCCGGCTCGCGTCGCCCAGACGTGTCGGGTAATCGGCATCCCGGCCATCGCCACTGCCTTCGCGGAAGGATTTGCTCAGGTCGATCCGATTTTGCCACGCGTGGGATTTATGGGCCATCGCTTTGCCCTCTGCGTTACGGTCAGCTTTTTCCAGCGCAGCAGGGACATCCAGCGCATCAACGCCATGCACCGCTTCAATCAAGCCTCGCAGGCCAGAGGGCGCGATGATCTGACCTGTGGGGAAAAGGTGTTTGGCCGTGCGCCATTGCAAGCCTTGCGGATAAGTATAAGCCCCCTTTTCCAGCACCTGCATCAACCATTGCCCATTATCCACCGTATCGGGATCGGGCGAGACGACATGCAGCACCGGCTCTGGCACTGGACGCCCTACCGCAGGCCGCAGCGCCATATGCCGCCAAAGGCGGCCTGCCCGCTGGATCAGCCCCGCCATCGGCGCAAGGTCACTGACCATCACATCGAAATCGAGATCTAGCGAACTTTCCAAGATTTGCGTCCCGACAAGCACACGCCCCGCCCGCCCCTGCCCGGACTTGCCAAACCGCGCCAAGGCCGCCTGTTCGATCCGCTTGCGATCCGCCAAGGCAAAGCGCGCGTGCAAAAGGTCCGCGTCAACCCCGGCTGCCCTGAGCGCCTGCACCGCCGCGATGGCATCATCCACTGCGTTGCGAACCCAGACGCAGGCCGCCCCGCCGCGCGCCGCATTGACCAACAGGTCAACAGCCGCAGCGATATCGGGCAGGCGATCCACACGAACCGGCCCCCGTGCGCCGGTTTCCTGCGGCAAATCCCGCCGCACAGCACCACCCGCGATCGAGAGTGCCGGATAGGCCGGATCATCATCGCCCCCGCCATAGGTGGCCATCAGCTTTTTACGCAATGCCAAGGGAAGTGTTGCCGTCAGTAGAATTGCCGAGCCTCCCGCCTGCCGATGCAATTGCAACAGACGCTCCAACACTTCGGCGATGTAGGGTTCGCCCAGCTCGTGAACCTCATCGACGATCAATATCTTCGACGACAAAGCAAAGTGGCGTAGAGTGTGGAACTTGGTGGGTAACGCCGCGAGCAAGGCCTGATCGATGGTTCCCACGCCGACATCGCCCAGCAGCGCCTTTCGCCGCCCGTCAGCCAGCCATGTAGTGCAGGACGGATCTTCCGGGGCGTTCTCCTGTGCATCTATCAGGTCACGAAAGTCGTCAGACAACCCTGCCTTTCCATGTGCCAAGGTCAGCATCGGTGGACCATCGAACATCCGGCCGATGACCCCGTCGGTCCGGAGCCGCCCAAACATTGCGTCAGACGTGGCCATCGTGGGGAGTGCAACGAACAGACCCCGACCCTTGCCCGCACAGAGCATTCGCTGGGCGAGGATCAGCGCAGCCTCGGTCTTACCAGCGCCAGTTTCGTCTTCAATAACGGCAAGCGTCGGTCCGTTTGGCAAAGCGATCTCCGCGCAGGCGGACTGCATCGGTCGCAGGTCGAAACCAAACAACCTATCCGCCTTTGGAGCGACTCCGGTGAGCCCTGCCTTCTGGATCGCAATTGCAGCTTTCGCACGCGCCAGCATCAGATAATCGGCCAAGGGCATCACCTTCCCTTCGGCCGGAAACCACTCTGGAAGCGTCAGTGAGTCTTCACGGGCGACCGCCTGCAGCGATGCCTCAGGCCAAAGCTCAAGGAAGGCCGCAATGATGGTTTGTGCATCACGAACGGCCTCGGTGCCCGTAATGGAGAGCACCTGTTCGTCGTTGCCAGACCATTTCGACGGTTGGCCATGATGCCCGGCTACCGCCGCATAAATCGGTTCACGTCGCAATCGTTTCGAACCAAGGCGTTCGGCAAGAAGATCATCATGCGCGTTCAGTAGGACTTCGGTCACACACCAATGCGAATTCGACTGATAAGGCTGCCCTCGAAGCATCTTGCGAAACTGGACATTGACCTTGCCCAAGTCATGCAGCGCCGTCAGCAGCACGAGCGCATCGTTTAGAGCCGTTTGAAAAACGAACCGCGCAATCATGATCTCGGCAACGGCCGCTACATCTAGCATGTGATAAACGGCAGGATGCTCAGGGTCACTTGGGCTCACCGCGCTTTTGCCGGGCCAAGACAGAATATGATGCTCCAACTCACCACTCCATTCAGAAAGGGCGCGACACTCGTCTTGGCTTAGCTCTTTTGGCGGTTAAAAGCTTTTGGGGTGAATGGTGACCTCTGGCGGCGCTATTGGAAAGTATACGTTTTTGTGCAAGAAACTCCAAGATTTGCGCGAGCATCTGGTTGCCCACGGCGGAGCGCTTTAACTTCGTGTTCGGGTTTCAATAACTCAAGCCGGTCAGTCTCCGCGCCCCGACCTCGCCTCCAGATAGTCCTTCACGGCGCGGCGGACGATCTCTTGTCGTGTGGGCAGGTCGGGGTCGTCGCGGCGCAGGGCGTCGATTTCGGTCAGCATTTCGGATGGCAGGCGGAGGGTGATCGCTTCTCCCTCGACGCGCGGACGGCCCATTTTTGCCATGCGAATCACCTTTTGCTTGACTTTATAGATTTTATACTTTATTATGGCGGACAGGGCAAGAGGCTGGAACCTCTCACCCCGTCCTAACCAAACCGCGATCTGTAAGGAGACCGCAACATGGCTAATCCGACCTCTATCACTCTGGCGGGGGGCGCAAAAGCGCTTCCGCCCTTCACGCTTTTGCCCGCCGTGGTGCAGCGTCCGGGGCATTCGCCAGCGTTGCTTGCCTTCGGCGATTTGTTCGAAGCGATGAAGGCTGGCGTCCCGGTCTGCGAAGATCTGGTGCAGGGCGCTGGCTTTGGGCCGACCTGTCCCGTGACGCGGGCGGAGGCTGCCTATGAGGCGGCGCAGGACGCCGCCCGCGCCGTTTTGCGCCTCAAGCCCTTGCATGCCTCGGACCCCATGTTGCAGATCGTGGCGCAGTTGATCGACTTCGGCCTGGGCATGGAGTCCGAGGCGGACCGCACGGCGTTTCAGGGCATGATGCTGGCGCTGGTGCCGCTGTGGCGGGCCAGTGCCGCCACGCCCACCGCGCGGATGGCGGTCCAGATCGTGCGCTGCTCGCTCACCGCCTTTGTCCGTCTGAGCGAGGCGATGCATACCCCCATCCAGTCTGCCGCAGTGCAGGTGATGGCGACCGCGCTCGCCCAGTCCCCGCTTTCCTCCCCTGCGTCCGACGGTGTCAGCGATGACACGGCGGCGTTGGAGATTGCCGCCTTCTGACCCGTCTCGGGTTGAAGGGCAGTCTCGAGCCCGATCCCTCTTGGCGCGTGGAATCGTCGGGGGGGATCGGGTGTTCCGGCGGGTTTGGCCCGCCATCCGCGCGGCGGAGGATGTCGCATGTCTGAACAATTGTCTTTCCCCGGCCTTCTGGCCGAACCGCCGGTTCTGCCGGAACCGCAGGCGCTGTTGCCGGCGCTGATCCATTATCCCCATGTGCCGAGTGCGGTGCGCTGCGGCCATGCCAAGGCCATCGGCAAGGCGGGGGAGCGGCTGGTGGACTCGCTGCTGCTCCGCTGGGGGTTCCGGTCGATCGAGGCGGACGAATCCGAGGCCTTTGACCGTTTCCTGCCGCATCAGGAGGCGCTGTTGCGCTTGCAGATCAAGACGGTGACGCAGGCGCATCAGGGGTGCTTCAGCTTCGCAATGCAGCAGGGCTATGGCCCCAGCCCGCAGGGGCGGCGCGATTATGCCGAAGATGCCTTTGACCTTGCGGCGCTGGTGATCCTGCCCGCCAATGCGGTGGCCTTCACCGCACGCAAACTGCCGGTGCATCGCGTCTCGGCCGCCGTGATCCCACGCCTGCAAGAACGCCCGCAGGAGACGTTGATCGCGGCCCTGTCCCTGCTGGAGACGATGGCCGGACGTCCAGCGCTGACCGGCCTGGCTCTTTAGCGCGTGGCGCCCACGGTGATCGTCGAGTGGGTCCCACGCAAAGGATATGGATGCGCTTTTTCTTGGCCCTGCGCGCGTCGCGCGCAGGGCGGGCCATCCGCCCCTGCCGGGGCGATGGCGGGTTCATAGACGCCAACAGTGACAGAAGACGCAGTTGGTTTCTTTTTTTCTCCGACATGCCGACGGGGCCGTCCCCTTCTCCTCTTTCCCCACCCTCACCCCCGCCAGCCCCCGTCAGAGCCACCTTCTTCCCACCTCCCCCCAAACCCAGTCCGTGCCCCCATCCCACCCTTTCCGCCTCACCGCCGTCTCAGACCCAAACCCACCCTTTCAACCGTCCTGACAGCGTTTCGATGCCTTGAGACGCCCCGCGATGGGGCGTCCAACCCTCAGACCTGACCCATTCCCCTGCAGGGCTTTGGCCCTGACCCGCGCCGATCCACTGGTAGAAGCCCGCGCTTCTGCCCTCCCCTTCCTGTTGCCTGATGGATGCCGCTCATGACCCAACCGATCCCGCCGACCGCTTCCGCGCCCGCCACCACCCAGCCCGACTGGCTGCCGCTGGCGCAGGAGATGCTCGACCGCCTGCAGCGCGCCAATCTGCGCGCGCCTTCGCTGGCCGAGGCTTTTGCCAGCATCGCCGGGGCCGACGGCTTTGACGACGGGCTGGACCTTTACGACTGGTCGGATCATTCCGACGCGGCAGGCCAGACCGAGGGCGCGGCAAGTCCGGTGCTGCCCGACCCGCAGGGCAAGCTGTCGCTGCCCACCGCCCCCACCGCAGCAGCAAAGCCGAAGCCAAAGCCCAGGCGGGCGCGTCTTTGCCTGACTGAGGTGCTCGCCACCCTGCGCCTGGCCGCGCTGATCGGCGGCGAAGGCGGTGCGCGCGGTCGGCACACCCTGATCGAACCCCGCGCGCTGACCGTGATCGAGACCGGCGATGTGGCGATGCTGCCCAAACTGCACCGGGTGATCGCAGAGACCGTCGCCCATCGCCCCGCTGATCTGGCCGCAGGGGAGATCACCGCCGCCCCGGCGGAGGCCATCTTTGCGCTGATGCCCGCGCTCTCCGGCAGCAGCATTGCATCGAACCAGCACACGTTCGACAATGCGATCCGCGCGTGTCTGCCGCTGCCCAATGCCTGCCTTATCCTGATCCCCGACCGTGCGGCCTTGCCCGGCAATCTTGGCACGGTGCTGCCACCGTCGCGCGTCCTGCCGCCGCTTTGTGGCGCGATGATCCCGGACCTGCTGCGCCTGTTGCATGGCCCGATGGCCCCCAGCGCCCGTCCGCTGCCGAAGGTCCTGCAAGCGGCGGTGCGCGCGGCCCTGCCACCCGATGACCGGCTGGCCCGGTTGTCGGTCGATGTCCTCGCACTGGCCCTGCGCGCCTCCACCCCCGTCGGTGTGGCCGAAGCGCTGGCCGCCGCCGCGCGGTCCTCGTCCGCGTCGGCCGCACTTGGTCCGCGCACACCGCGGCTGGAGATGTTTGATCCCGACCTGCCCGCCGTGCAGGCCCTGCGCGCGGCGGTCGATGATCTGGCGCTCTGGCAGGCGGGCAAGGTGGGCTGGTCGGAACTGACCCGCTCGTTCCTGCTCGTCGGTCCCCCCGGCTGCGGCAAGACCTGGCTCGCTCAGGCCGCGGCGGCCAGCGCCGGATTGCCGCTGATCCTGGCGCGCTTTGCCGATTGGCAGACCGGCGCGACGCTTGGCCCGATGCTCGCCGCCCTGCGCCGCAGCTTTGCCGAGGCGCGCGCCGCCGCGCCCTGCATCTTCTTCCTCGACGAATTCGACGCGGCAGGGTCGCGCCAGCGCCGCGACCACAATTCCAGCTACAACGATCAGGTCATCGCCGCGCTGCTGACCGAACTCGACGCGCCTGGCGCCAACGAGGGCGTGCTGATCCTTGCCGCCACCAACCACCCGGAGAACATCGACCCCGCCCTGCTGCGCCCCGGACGCTTTGACCGCCAGATCCGGCTCGATCTGCCCGACCGCAAGGCGCTGCGCGCGATCCTGACCACCTGTCTCGTCCCCGAGGTGGCAGAGGAGGCGGACCTGACCGCTCTGACCCGCGCTGCGGTGGGGCTGTCCGCCGCCGCCGTCGATGCGGCCATCCGCGCCGCACGGGCCGCCTGTCGTCGTGCGGGCACGCCCTTCACGCCGCTGGCCGCCCTGCCGCATCTGAACCCCGGGCAGGACAGCGCCGAGGCGCAGGCGGCCCATCAGACGGCGCGCCAGCGCACGGCGATCCACGAGGCCGGTCACGCCGCCATCGCCGCCCGTCTGGGCCTGCCCATCACCCGTATCACGCTCGACCGCGACGGTGGCCATGTGCTCTGGTCAGGCCTGACGCAAAGACGGCGGGCCGATCTGGATGACACGCTGGTCTTTCTCTTGGGCGGTCGCGCGGCAGAGGAGGTGATCTTCGGGCAAGCCTCTGCCGGGTCGGGGGGCGGGCAGGACAGTGACCTTGCGCTGGCCACACGGCTGGCCTGCCAGATCGAGGCGCAGACCGGTCTGGGCCAATCGGGCCTGACCTGGCACAGCGCGCCCGAGCCGCTGCTGATCACCGATCCCGCCCTTGCGCTGCGCGTCGAGGCGCATCTTGCCCGCGCGCTGGCCTTGGCACGCGAAGAGATCGCCGCACTGCCGGTGCTGGTCGAAGCGCTGGCCGAGGTGCTGCTGCGCGAGGGCGAGGTGGCGGGCAAGGAGCTGACCACCTGGCTGCGCCTCATCCGCGATTACGACCCCGAGACGGAAGCGCAGGAGATGGGCGAGATCCTGCCCTTCCCGATAGCGCCGCGCCCGGACCCCGTGGGGCCCACGCCGCCCGAGGCGCCCGAGGTGGGGTGATCGTTCCCGGTGCCCCCGCAGCATCCGATTGTCCAACTGTCCAACCGCTCCGCCCAACCCATCCTGGCCGGCCTGAACCACAGCCCACACGCATTCCGCCCCGCCCATCCGGCGCGGCCCCTGACAAGGATCATCCCATGACCAACCGCTTCCCCACTTTGCCGCCCGTCACTTTGCCCCATCGCAGCGGTCGCCTGATCGTCGTCGGCGATCTGCATCTTGATCACTTCATCCGCGCCGGGGGTGATCCCTTCGCCGATCATGGCCTCGACCGTCTGGATTGGAAGGGCATCGACGCGATGATCGTCGCGGGGGACCTGATCGACATGCCCAGCCTGAACTGGCCCATGGCGCTCAAACACCTGACCCGCTTTTTGCCGGCCAAGCGCATCGCGGTGTTTCCCGGCAATCACGACTTCTATCACTACGACCTCTCATCCGAGGTCACGTTGCAGGCGATGACCAAAGCCGCCCGCATGATCTACGCCCAAAAGCGCGAGTTGCGGCATGGCAAGACGCGGATCTTCTGCTGCACGCTCTGGACCGACTTCGCGCTGGCCGACGATCCCGCAGCGGCGACGGCCGAGGCCGCGCATTACATGATGGACTACCGCCTGATCACCACAGGCGGCCAACCCGGCGGCGCGCGCGGGCGGCTGATCCGCCCCGATGATCTGCTCGCCCTGCACCACGACCACCGCGACTGGCTGGAGGCCGCGCTCTCCACCCCGCATTTTGCCGGCGCAGAGGGCGAGACCGTCGTCATCACCCATCACGGCCCGCATCCCGCCACGGCGGGCAGCATGGATGCCCTGACCGCCGCGTTCCACTCGGACCTTGGCGACATCATCGCCCGCCACCGCCCCGACCGCTGGCTCTTTGGCCATTCCCACCGCCGCTTGACCGCGACCGTGGGAAGAACGGAGATCCGCAACATTTCTATCGGCTACCCCCGCGAACCCCGCTTCCCCGGAGACCACCCGCTGATCGACCTGTGCCTGATCGAGACCGAGGGGTGAACGTGGGGCTTGACCCTTCCGCTTAGCCTAGTCATCGATCCCAATCACTCTGGGTGCGCCATCGGCTGACAAGGCTTTGCGACGGACCAACCTGAGCATGGTATCGCGGCTTACCGGGGGAACTGGGCGGGCCGCAGTGCTCTGCTCAGATCTGCCAACAAGGGCAAGACCGATGTGGTGGACAATACCTTCGAGACGCTCTGTCCTTTTTCCCAATCGTTGTGCGACTGTCGGGTCAAACTGCTCAGCAAAGGTCTTCATAGGGCAGCCAATCGTTCTGCATCGGAACCCTCTGACCACCAGTTAACCTGAACCCGAAGCAGGCTTTGGCCTAATGGCCATTGAACGTTAGCTCAGGGCCGTGTCCGATTATTCGCCGCGCCCGACATGTAAGTCCGCCTTGGGCCGAGACCGCCTTGCTCGACACACAGGGCGGCAGCGGACAGAAGCAGCAGCAAAGATGAACCTTCGAAAACGCCAACGCCGAAAACGGACATTTGTTTACATGGATCGGGCCGGCGGCCATGCCGCAGCAAAGAGCCAATTGCCGCGTCGCACGGATGGAGCACACCGCTGGCATAGCAGCCGCCGTCACTCTGCGAGTCTTGACCTTGTAGGAATGTCGCCATGCACATGGCCAAAAGAAATCGGTCAAATTGCCAAAGCAAACGGCTCAGTCCGTGACAAACCCGAGGGCGGCATGTGCTGCTTCAGCGGACGCCAAAGCCCCTTCTAGAAAGCCGCCGTTGTCATATGACGTCTCTGTTCCGGCAAAGATCAGTCGGCGTGTTGGTGGCAAAGCGTTGTAGGTCGGATGATCTGAAGGTGGGGTCAGGTCGGCTTTTGTGGCGGTGGCGGGGTCATTGCTCCAGTCTTTGATCAATAGATCATCCGGCGTCGCCGCATCCTGCCCGAAAAGTCTTACCAACTGGGCGATGGCCGCATCACGAAATTCCGGCTGACGCGCGGCCCCTACCTGGGCGAAACCGAACAGAGCACCCACCTTTGCACCAACAGGCGATGCGTCATGTATTTCAGCCAAGGGCCCACGGTGAGAGATTGCGTCGCCGTTCAGCCCGTTCTCGCGCCAGAAGGCTGTTGGATAAGTTGCCACCAGCTTTGCATGACCTGCCATCCAGGTCGGCGCATCGGGAACCGCAACGCCCAAACTCGCCACCAGACGCGGTGGCAAAGCAAGGATGACCCGCCGCGCGCGAATACGACGCTCCTCCATCAAGACCGACACACCCTCCGCCTCTTCGAGCACCAGGTGCACCCGACAGGCAAGGCGCAGACGATCGCCAAGCCCGGCCGCCAAGGCATCAGTGACCCGTGCCAGCCCACCCTCGACCCGTAAAGCGCCACCCATCGTCGCAAAGTCAAGGTCCCGACGAACCCTGCCAACGGCGTCCTCGAACACCAACCGTCCGGATGCGTATTGTGCAAACGTGGTCAGGCCCAGACTTTCAATCAGTGCCAACATGCGGTGGTTGTGCGGCCAGATCCAGGACGGCCCAAGGTCATAGCCGCCCGGTGAAAGCACACGCCCTCCGCTCCTGTCCCTTGCTTCAAGCACGATGACATCGCGGCCTTCGGCCTGCAGCTTGGCAGCCAAGGCAAGCCCCGAAAGCCCTGCGCCGATGATGCAGAGGTCAGTATCCATGTTCATGCTTGGCCACTCGCTGCATTGTTTGCCGGCAAGGCACCCCATCGTCATGAAGCTCTGTATCAACCAACGAAATGAACCGACAGTCCAGACCAGCGTGCACCAAGGTGGAGCATCAGCAAACGACTCCCGCCTTAGCTGGATGACAGTTCAGCCATTGTGTCGCGACCGGCAGCTTTAGGCCGCGACCGCCTTGCTCGACGCACAGGGCGGAAAGCCGCCATTCAGCTCTCATGTGTTTTCGCCGAACATCTACCTCGAAGCTACAGGAGCAAACGCCGGTCCGTGACGGCCATGCGGCGGACCATGCCCGTGTCGATGCCACGGCCGAACGCTCTTGGCTCCAGGTGGACGGTCTCGCCCGTTCTGGCGGCCTCGTCTATTGCCAGCAAAGCGCGCATGTCAGCCAGCCCCTCCTCGCCATCGGCTTCGGGTGCGATGCCCTGCGCGATGCAGTCCGAGAAATAGGCGATCTGTCCGGCGAAATGGTCGACCTGACGGAAGGTCTGGCGTTGCTCGTGCCCGGGCGTGCGGATGGTCATTTGCAGAACCGAGTCGAACTTGAACGCAGGGTCGAGGATCAGCTCGGCCTCCGACCCGACAATGCGGATCGTCTCGGTCTCGGCCGATCCGAAGGAACAGAAGAACTGCGCCAGCCGGTCACCGGAAAAGCGCAAGGTGACGGCAAGGCTCGCGTCGATCTCGGCAAAGCGCGGATCGCTTGCGGGGCGGCTTGCCATGGCCTGCACGGCAACCGGTTCGGCGGCAAAGACATGACGGGCGGCATTCAGGCAATAGACGCCCACATCCGGCAGCGCCCCGCCCCAGTGGCCGGCCTTGAGCCGATGGTTGCCCAGTTGCGTCTGGAAACCGAAGGTGGCGGCGAAATAGACCGCATCCCCGATGGCCCCGCCGCGCACCGCGTCGATCATGGCATGGGTGCCGGGTTCGTTGTGCAGCCGGTAGGCGGTCATCAGGTAGCGCCCGCTTTCGCGCGCGGCAGCCACCATAGCCTCGGATTCCGCCATGCTGACCGCAAGCGGTTTTTCCACCATCACATGCTTGCCCGCACGAAGCGCGCGGATAGTGAAATCGGCATGCATCGAATTGGGAAGCGCCACATAGACGGCGTCGATCCGGTCACTGGCCAGAAGCGCGTCGTAATAGGCATAGGACATCACTTCCGCCGCATTGTGGAAGTCTGCCAGCTTTTGCGCGGCCTCGGCACTGCCCGAGACGATGGCCTGAAGACGCGAGTTTCCGGTGGTCGCGATAGCGGGCAGGAAGGCTTCTTGCGAAATCCAACCCGCGCCGACGACGGCGTATCTGATCATGATGTGCCTTTGGAAATGAGAAAGGGCGCGCCTTGCGGCGCGCCCGTCAGGCCGCTTTGGCCGGCTTCTTGCCCATGATGATCATGCCAAGAATATCGTCATCGGTCACCTCGTCGACCTTCACGGTCCCGACGAGCTGCCCGTTCTTCATCACGCAGGCGCGGTCGCACAGTTTCATGACGTTGTGGATGTCATGTTCGATCAGGAAGATGCCCAAGCCCTGCGCCTTCAGTTCCTGAATGAGTTCCGCCACCATCTGCGTCTCATGTGGGCCAAGCGCGGCGGTGGGTTCGTCCATGATCAGGATCTTGGCATTGAAATAGACCGCCCGCGCGATGGCGACCGACTGGCGCTGACCGCCCGACAGTGCACTGACCGGCACGTTGAACTTGCGGAAGTTGGGGTTCAGGCGACCCATGATCTTGCGGGTCTCTGCCTCCATCTTGGCGTCGTCCATCAGGCCGTTCGACAAAAGCTCACGCCCGAGGAACAGGTTCGAAGACGCATCGAGGTTATCGGCCAGCGCGAGCGTCTGGTAGATCGTCTCGATGTTCTGCGCCCGTGCATCGCGCGGATTGCGGATTTCGACCTTTTCACCGTTGATGAGGATGTCGCCGTGGTCGGCCTGATAGGCCCCCGCCAAAATCTTGATCAGCGTCGATTTGCCCGCGCCATTGTGGCCCAGAAGACCGACGACCTCGCCGGGATATAGGTCGATCGACACATGATCCACGGCCTTGACGCCACCGAAGGCGATCGAGATGTCGCGCATCTCGACAAGGGGAGTGCGGGTGTTGCTCATTTCGTCAGCCCCATGCGCTTGCGATAGATGATGTCAACCCAGACCGCGATCACGAGGACCAACCCCACGACGACGTTCTGGAAGGGCGTGTCCACGCCTACCATGGCCATGCCCGATTGCAGCGACTGCATGATCAGCGCGCCAAGAACCGCGCCATAGATCGTGCCCACCCCACCGGCGAGTGCGGTTCCACCGATCACGGCAGCAGCGATCACGCGCAATTCTTCCAGCATGCCGATGTCATTGCCATGGCTTTGCAGGCGTGCCTGGGCGATCAGCGCGGCGAGACCGCACAGAAAGCCCATCAGCGCGAAAATCTTGACCGTCAGCGCGCGGGTATTGATGCCCGACAGTTCCGCCGCGTCCGGGTTGCCACCCATGGCAAAGATATAGCGGCCAAGGCGGGTCTTGCGGGCGGTGACCGTCATGCCAACAGCGACGACAATCAGGATGATGACCGAGATCGGCAGGCCGTGCATGGCGGTGTAGCCGTCCGGCATCACCTCGCCCCGCGCTTCGAACAGGCGCTTCAGTTTGGCTTCCGGCACCGGATAGCGCGACAGCCACGTGACAAACAGCATGATTGCGCCCACGACCATCGCCATCATCACGCCTTCGGCCCATACGGGTTTGACGACGAAGCCGTGACTTTGCTTGTTCCTCCGCGCCGACATCAGCCCAAGCACGGCAGCAACCGAGGCGATCACGCCAAGCACCATGCTGACCGGCGCGCCAAGCACGCCTTCGGTGCCCCCGAACATCAGCAGATGCGGGTCCGTCAGGGACACCGACTGACCGTTGGTCGTATACCAGTTGATGTTACGCCAGACGAACAACCCACCCAGCGTGACGATGAACGACGGAATGCGCTGATAGCCGACCAGCCAGCCGGTGATTGCCCCCATGCCGGTGCCAACCGCAAAGCCCAGGAAGATCGTGATGACAAGGATATAGGGATTGCCGTATTCCAGACCCATCGCCTGCGGCAACCACGTGGCCTGGCTCATCGCCATGACGGCGGAACACATGGCCAGCATCGAGCCGACGGACAGGTCGATCTGGCGGGCGACGATCACAAAGACCATCCCGCAGGCCATGATCGCGACAGGCACGGCCTGAACCGAAATGTTGAAAACGTTGCGCGGACTGACGAAGGTGCCGCCCGTCCAGATGGTAAAGACAAGCGCAATCGCTGCGAAAGCGACGAGCATCCCGAGAAGCCGGACATCGAGTTCCAGCGTGTCGATGATGCCACGCTTCGCCGCGGGCGCAGTGGTGGCCTGCCCGGTATCAGTCATGTCAGTCTCTCCTCCCCTCGGGACACAACGCGTGCGATCCCGTCCGTTTTGAGCACGGCGCCCCGATGAACGGGACGCCGCAATCTTTCATCCGTTTGGCTTATTTGCAGACGGCGACGTCGCCGGTCACGCCTGCGCACAGCACGTCCTTGGCGATCCAGCCTGCGTCCAGAACGACGTTCAGGTTGTCCTTGGTGATCGGAACCGGCTTCAGGAAGACCGAGGTCAGTTCCTTGCCGCCCGGCGAGGTGAACTTGCCAGCCCCTTCGACGGCGTCCATCGCGGTGCCACCGGCCAGTGCGACGGCGATTTCACCGGCGGCCTTGCCCAGTGCGCGGCTGTCTTTCCACACCGAAACGGTCTGGGTGCCAAGTGCCACACGGTTCAGCGCGGCCATGTCGCCGTCCTGACCCGAAACCGGAATACCGGCCATGCCCTGTGCGGTCAGTGCCGCAACCACGCCACCCGCGGTGCCGTCGTTCGAGGCAACCACGGCGTCAACGCCGTTGTCGGTCTCGGTCAGGATTTGCTCCATGTTCTTCTGGGCGTTGGCGGGCTGCCAGTCTTCGGTATAGGCTTCACCGACGATGGTGATGTCACCGGCGTCGATGGCCGCTTGCAGAACTTCCTGCTGGCCGCCGCGCAGGAAATCTGCGTTCGGGTCAACGGGCGAGCCCTTGATCATGACGTAACGGCCCTTGGGCATCGCTTCCAGAACGGCGCGGGCCTGCATGCGGCCGACTTCGACGTTGTCGAAGGTCAGGTAAAAGGCGCGCGGATCGTCGATCATGCGGTCATAGCCGACGACCGGAATACCTGCGTCCTGCGCGGCATCAAGGGCCGGCCCGATCGAGGCGGAGTCTTGCGCCAGAATGATCAGCGCCGAGCAGCCCTGCGTGATCATGCCTTCGATGTCTGCAAGCTGCTTGGTGGCCGAGGTCTGGGCATCGGCCGAGATGTATTCAGCACCGGCAGCGTCAAGCGCGCCCTTGATCGCGGCTTCATCGGTCTTCCAGCGCTCTTCGCGGAAGTTCGACCAGCTCACGCAGACCTTCATGTCGGCGGCCTGCGCCATCGAGGTCAGGCTGGCCATCGCGACGGATGCGAGCAGCAGAGTTTTTTTCATTCGTATTCCTCCCTTGGAATCACCGGCTCCCTTGGCCGGATGGCGACTTTCGCCTGCGAGCATCAAATGCGGTTACATTAGTTTTGTCAATTTTTGTTTTTGGCAATTTTTCTTGCAAAACAATCTTTGATGCATCGCAAGATGCACCAAGCCCGAACCGCAGGGGCTTGGTGCCGTTGCGGAATGGGTCAGGCCACCTTGGGAAGCAGGGCACCCACATATTCAAGGCTGGCCCGCAGGCGCGACATCAGGTCGGGGTCTTGCTGGACCGCCGGACTGAACGGCTCCATGGACACGAAACCCTTGTAGCCGGCGGCAAACAGGCTGCGCAGTTGCGCGACGTTGCCCACACGGTCGTCGATGAAGATCAGGCCGCGATCAGGCTCTGTCAATGCGGGGGGACCAAGGTCGGGGCGCGAGATGCCCGACATATGCGCCAGACCGATCCGGTCAGGGAACAGGTGCGTGTCGCCGCAGCGGAAGAACTGGAACGTGTCGTAGCACAGTTGATAGGCGTCCCAGCCGTCGATATCGGTCACTGCTGCCACGGCCATGTCCTGCCGCTTCATGGTCGATCCCTGCATTCCAAGGGGTTCGACATATCCCATCACGCCATGCGCTTGCAGGATCGGGCGCAACTGGCGCAGGCCATCGCGCAGGTTGCGTTCGGCTTCCACCTCGGTCCAGCCGTTGTCCTCGTTATGGACCGGACACAGCACGACACCCGGCGCACCCAGTGCCGCAGCGTAGGCGATGATCGCCTCGGCCTCCCCTGCCCGCTCGGTCGTCCATTCGTTGAAGCGTTGCAGTGCGTTGACCGATGCTACAGCAAGACCTGCGGCATCAAGCTTGGCCCGAACCTCGGGCGCAGGTGTGCCGTCGGCAAACTCGCGCCCTTCGATATCGTTGCGGATCTCGACCGCATGCACGCCTGCCGCCATGGCAAGCTGGATGAAGTCGTCAAGCGGCAGTTGCGGCGCACAAGTCCGGTTGAGGGCGAAGCGGATCGACATAAGGCTGGCTTTCTGTTCGGTGTATCGTGGGATCAGGCGTAAAGTGCGGGCCGCGCGCCAAGGAAAAGCTGCGCTTTGGCCCCGGTCTGCAATGCGGTGACGACCTGCTCTGCAACAGCCGTTGCAACGTATCCGTCCCAGGCCGAAGCGCCTGTCGGCACGCCGCTTGCGACGGCATCGACCCAAGCCCGCATTTGGATGCGATAGGCATCCGCAAATCGCGGCACCCAGTTGGCCGGAAAGGCATGCCCGTGCTGCCGTGCGCGGTTCGTCAGCGTGACGGTCGGAGCCGCCATCTCGACCGTGCCCCCGCGCCCGACCATCTGCGCGTGGACGTGATAGCCGTAATGCGCGTTCATGAAGACCTCGGTCGAAACGATCTCGCCCCTGTCGGTCTCCATCGTGATCATCAACGGGTCGCCGCCCGGGCCAGCATGGACGATGGCAGAAACGAGTTCTGACCCGAGCAGCCAGCGGCTGATATCGACCTCGTGAACGAAAGAGTTGGTCACCGCCATCGGCCCCGTGAACCAGTCAGGCGCTGCGGCATTGCGGTGGATGTTGTGCAAAAGAACCGGCTCACCGATCCCGCCCGCCATCCGCACGGCCTGCATCTCCGCATAGGCCGGATCGAACCGGCGCATGTAACCGATCTGCAAAAGCCCTCTGCCACTCGCCACTTCGGCATCGACAATGCGCAAGGCCTCGGCTGCCGTGCTCGCCAGCGGCTTTTCGCACAGCGCGGGTTTGCCCGCCGCGATACAGGCCAGAGCCAGCCCTGCATGGGTGGCATCGGGCGAGGCGATCACGACCGCCCCGACCCGTTGATCCGCGATCAGGGCCATCGGATCGGTGAACACCTGCGCGTCCCCCGCCAGCGCCTGTGCGCGCGCCGCATCGGCATCGCAGACCGCCACGACACGCGCACCGCCGGTTTCTTCGCGCAACAGGCGCAGATGCTCTGCCCCCATCACACCCAATCCGATGACCCCAACCGAAAGGGTCATTTCACGTCAAGCCATTCTTGCGCGGCGGACGAGCGTTGGATCGTTTCCACCAGCGTCTGAATGCGCAGCCCGGCGCGGAAGTTGAACGGTTCCGGCGCTTTGCCCGCGATGGCGTTGATGTAGCCTGCGACCTCGATCGCCTTCAGGTCGTTGAAGCCGATCTGGTGGCCCGCCGCGACGCAAAACAGGCCATAGGGCGCGTGATCGGGGCTGGCCTCGATGCGGCGGAAGCCCTGGCGGCCCTTGGCATCGGCGGTCGAGAAGAAGTTGATGACGTTGAAATGCTCTTGGCTGAAGGCCAATGCGCCCTTGGTGCCATAGACCTCGAAGTCATGCTGCATCTTGCGGCCCGTGGCGATCCAGTTGCCCTCGATACTGCCCGTCGCGCCATTGCCGAAACGGATGAAGGCGCGGCCAACATCATCCACCGTCACCGCCTTGCGCCCGCCACGCCCGTCGGGACGTTCGGCGATCATCGTCACGCAGTCACCCATCACACGGGTGATCGGCCCGCACAGGAACTCTGCCGTCGCCAGCGCATGACTACCGATATCGGCCAAAGCCCCGCCGCCTGCCGGATCGTGGCGGAAGGTATAGTTGCCCCCCGGATCGGCCATATAGTCTTCGCAATGGATGCCACGATATCCCCGGATCTCACCCAACTCGCCGCCCGCGATCATGTCACGCGCAAGGGCGAGCATCGGGTTGCACAGGTAGTTGAACCCGACCTGCGTCTTCACGCCCTTGGCCTCGGCGGCATTGGTCATTTCCAGCGCGTCGGACGCCAACGGGGCCAAAGGCTTCTCGCAATAGACATGCTTGCCCGCAGCAATCGCCGCCAAGGACATTTCCTTGTGCAGCGCATTCGGCGCGGTGATCGACACAAGGTCGATCTCGGGGTTCGCCATGATCGTGCGCCAGTCGCTCGTCGCATGGGCAAAGCCCAAGGTTTGGCGGGCGCGCTCGGCAGCCTCATCGGTGATGTCGGCAACGGTGTGGAGTTCCAGATCGAAAGGAAGCTCGAAGACGCGAGGGGCCGAGGTGAAGCCGAAAACATGGGCTTTGCCCATGAAGCCCGTTCCGATCAGGCCGATGCGCAGTTTGGGTTTGGTCATTTGACAAGTTCCTTGGCACCGCGGATCGCCGCGGCATTGACGACAAGCGCCGGATCGAGCTTTCCGGCAAAGAAATCGAGCACGTTCTGCACCGACGACACGGCCATGCGTTCAGCCGCCTCGGCGGTCAATCCGGCCGTATGGGGCGTCAGGATCACCTGATCGAAGGCAAGAAGCGGATGGTCCGGCTTTGGCGGTTCGGCGTCGAACACATCGAGGGCCGCTGCCGCGATCTGCCCGGACCGAAGCGCATCGGCCAACGCCGCCTCGTCGACGATCCCGCCCCGTGCCGTATTGACGATGATCGCCCCGCGTTTCGTCGACGCAATCTCTGCCGCTCCGATGATCGGCTTGTCAGCCTTCGGGATATGGACCGAAACGAAATCGGCATCCTTCAGGCCAGTGACCAGATCGACTACACAGGAAACCTGCCCGTCCGGCCAGCCTTTGGCCGCAAGAAAAGGATCATAGGCGGCAATCTTCATACCGAAGGCGGCGGCCATCGTCGCCAGATGCCTCCCGATCCGGCCATAGCCGATGATCAGCAGCGTCTTGCCCGACACTTCGCCCTGTTCCAGCTTGTTGCGCCAGCCCCAAGGGCCGTTCCGCACGGCACGATCCGACCGCACCAATTGCTTGGCGCAGGCCAGAATCTGCATCATCGCGTGTTCGGCAACGGAAACCGAGTTCACATCGCCCACGATGCAAAGCGGAATGCCCCGCGCGTTCAGCGCCGCGACATCCACAGCGTCATAACCGACCCCGTGGCGCGACACGACCTGCACCTTGGCGGCTTTCGCCACCGATCCCGCCGTCATCGGCTGGGTGCGGATCACCATGCCGTCGGCCTGCTCCAGATAAGGCTGGTAGCTTTCCTCGCTGATCTCTTCGACATGCGTGTAGGTCACGCCTTCGGTCCGGTCGAGCAGCGCAAGACCCGCGGGATGCAATTTACCGGCAATCAGGATATGCGGCATCAGTAAGCCCCCTTTTCCGTTTTTGCAGCCATCCCATCCGTCAGCTTGCGGAAACCCGCGACGGCGGCCCCTGCCGCAGCAGCCAGAAAGCGGCTATCGCCCCCGACTGTCGTCATGTCGAACCCCCAGCCAATGGCGCGGGCCGCATAGTCGGGAGTGCCGCAATGCAGGGCAGCACGGATTCCATTCTTCTTACAGGCGGCGAGGATGGTGTGGAGCGCCGCGATCATCTCGGGCTCCTCGCGGTCGAAACCCGGCGCAAGTCGGCCTTGGGTCAGCGACAGCGTCAGGTCGGCAGGGCCGACATAGATCCCGTCCAAACCCGGCGTCGCCGCGATGGCGTCAAGGTTCGCCATTCCGTCCGCCGTCTCGATCATGGCAAAGGCGAGCATGTTGTCATTCGCCTCGCCCGCATAATTCGCGCCCGCCGCAAAGGACACTCGGGTGGGGCCGAAACTGCGTTGCCCGTGCGGCGGATAGCGCAGGTAGCTGACGAAGCGGGCGGCATCCTCCGCTGAATTGACCATCGGGCAGATGATGCCGTAAGCCCCCGCATCCAGCGCCTTCATGATGATGCCCGGTTCATTCCACGGCACGCGGGCCATCAGGGTCGCACCACTGGCGCGCATCGCCTGAAACATCGGCAGGACGTTGGAATAGTCCAAAGCCCCGTGCTGCATGTCGATGGTGATGCTGTCGAACCCCTGGGCTGCCATGATCTCGGCGGTGAAGGGGTTGCCGATGCTGCACCAGCCATTGATCGTGGGTTTCCCCTCGGCCCAGAGCGCCTTGAGTTTGTTCGGGATCATGCCCACACCATCTGGCTGGATTTGACATCGAGGTAATCGCGGATGCCTTCGATCCCGCCCTCGCGGCCCATGCCGGAATGGTTGGTGCCACCGAAAGGCGCTTCTGATGCGGCCATGGCGAACGAGTTGATCCCCACCATCCCCGCCTTGAGCGCCGAAACCGTCCGCCGCGCGCGGGCGGGGTTGGTGGTAAAGGCATAGGCCGACAAACCCATGTCGCAGGCATTGGCGCGGGCGAGAACTTCGTCCTCGGATGCGAAGGAGGTAATCGCAGCAATCGGACCGAAGTTCTCCTCCGCCATCACGCCCATGTCGTCGGTGCAGCCGGTCAGCACGGTCGGCGCAAAGAAATGCCCGGTGTTGAACCCCTGCGCCCGTGTGCCGCCGGTGGCGAGTGTCGCCCCCGCCTGCACGGCTCCGGCCACGATCTTTTCCATCTCGGCCAGACGGCCCGCGTGGATCAGCGGCCCCATGCCCACGGTTGGGTCCAGACCGTCGCCCAGCTTGATCGCCTGCGCACGTTTCACAAAGCCGTCGACAAAGGCATCGTGCAGCGTTTCATGCACATAGAAACGGTCGCCGGTCACGCAGACCTGCCCCGCATTGGCGAATTTGGTCGGCACCGCCATGTTCAGCGCATAGTCCAGATCAGCGTCGTCATAGACGATGACGGGGGCGTTGCCGCCCAGTTCCATCGACACCTTCTTCAGCGTTGCCGCCGCATCGCGGATCATCTGCTGGCCCACGCGGGTGGACCCGGTCAGCGACACCTTGCGCACCGATTTCGCGGCCATGATCGGCGCGTAGGTGGCATGGGTCGGACCGACAACCAGATTGACTGCGCCGGCGGGCAAGCCCCCCGCGCGGCAGCAGTCAACCATGACCATCGCCACACCCGGAGTCTGGGAGGAAGGGCGCAGGATGGTCGCACAGCCTGCGGCAAGGGCGGGGGCCACCTTCCTTGCAATCAAGGCTGCGGGAAAGTTCCAGGCCGTAAAGGCCGCAACGATGCCGACGGGTTCGTGATGCACTTCGAACCGGCCACCGGGAACGCGGCTTTCGATGATGCGGCCATAGATGCGGCGGGCCTCTTCGGCATACCAGCGGAACTGGTCGATGCTCAGCCCCCATTCGCGGCCGGACTGGGTGATGGGCTTGCCGGTTTCAAGCGAAATCATCCGTGCCGCCTCATCCGTGCGGCGGATCATCTCATCCGCGATGCGGTGCAGCGCCTCGGCCCGGTCAAAGGCGGGCGTTGCGGCCCATGCCTTCAAACCCGCAGCAGCGGCGGCGATGGCCGCTTCGGTATCAGCAACCGATGCCACAGGGCATTCGCCCAAGGATTGCTCGGTCACGGGGCTGAACACGGGCGCGGTCGCCCCCGTGACACTGGCCTGCCACGCACCGGCGATGAAAAGACCGAAGCGGGAATACATCAGTTCACCTCCTTCACGGCGACGACGCGGCCTTCGGTGATCGATTTCAACGCCGCCTCGGCCAGAACGAGCGCCAGACGGCCATCCTCAAACCCCACCGAAGGGGCGCGGCCCGTTTCGACCGCCTCGACGAATTCCGAGATTTCGGCGTCAAACGCCTCGCGGTAGCGTTCGATGAAGAAGTTCAGCAAGGGTTCTGCACGGTCGGTGAAATCGGCTTTGTGCAGCGTCATTTCATGCGCGCGGCGGTTTTCCGACAGCGCCATGCCCTTGGTCCCCAACGCCTCGACCCGCTGGTCATAGCCATAGACCGCCTGCCGCGAGTTGGTGATGATCGCCTGCTTGCCGCTGGCGGTTTTCAGCACCACCGTCACGGTGTCATAATCGCCCAGCTTGTCCATCAGCGCGGGGTCCACCAGACGCGAGCCTGTGGCGAAAACCTCGGTCACGTCCTCACCCAGAATGAACCGCGCCATGTCCAGATCGTGAATCGTCATGTCGCGCAGGATGCCGCCCGACACGGCCGTATAGGCTGGCGGCGGCATGCCCGGATCGCGCGAGGTTATGACCACCTGATGCAATTCGCCTATCTCACCGCTTTCGATGGCAGCACGGACGGCGGCGTGACCGGGATCGAAGCGGCGGACAAAACCAAGCTGGATCGGAACCTTCGATCCAGCAATGATCGTTGCACACCGGTTCACACGGGCAAGGCTCAGGTCGATGGGCTTTTCGCAGAGCACGGGCTTGCCTGCAGCGACGGCCAGTTCCAGAAGATCGGCGTGGGTGTCAGTGGCCGTGGCGATCAGCACCGCATCGACGTCGCTCGACGCGAACACCGCTTCGGCAGAAGCAAAGACCGGCGCGCCCGTCTTGGCGGAAACCGCTTGTGCCGCTGGGGCATGGATGTCGAACACACCGGCCAGCTTTGCCCGCGGATGGGCAGCGATTTTTGCGGCGTGCATCACGCCGATGCGCCCGCAGCCGAGCACAGCGATCCGGATCATGTCATTTCCTCCCGAGTCAGTCCCATCGTCGTTGCTGCAATAATCATTGCGTTAAACGTCTATTGTCAACATGCAATGCGCGAGATTATGGTCACGACCAAGATTGAGGGAGGAGAGCTCTATGGAACACCAGACGATTCGCCTGACCATGGCGCAGGCCGTGGTGCGCTGGCTGACCGCGCAAGTCACGGAAATCGACGGCCAGCGCGTGCCGTTGTTCGCCGGTGTCTTTGGCATTTTCGGCCATGGCAATGTCACCTGCCTGTCCGAAGCGCTGGAAGCCGTGCAGGATCATTTGCCCACATGGCGCGGCCAGAACGAACAGTCCATGGCGCTGGCTGCCATCGGCTTTGCCAAAGCCAAGCGTCGGCGTCAGATCATGATCGCCACCTCGTCCATCGGGCCGGGCGCGTTGAACATGGTCACCGCCGCAGGCACCGCCCATGCCAACCGCCTGCCGCTTTTGCTGATCGCGGGCGACACCTTCAACAACCGCCTGCCCGATCCGGTGCTGCAGCAGGTCGAACACTTCAACAACCCGACCACGACGGTGAATGACGCCTTTAAGTCGGTCACCCGTTATTGGGACCGCATCACCCATCCGGCGCAGATCATCGCCTCGCTGCCCCAAGCCGTGGCCGCCATGCTCGACCCCGCCGATTGCGGCCCGGCCCTCATCGGCCTGCCGCAGGACACACAGGAAATCGCCTTTGATTACCCGGCCGTGTTTTTTGACGAACGGCTCTGGACGATCCCGCGCCCCCGTCCCGCCCGCCGCGC
>NKIT01000006.1:28647-65700 GCA_002256185.1 Rhodobacteraceae bacterium PARR1
GTCCCGACCGCCGCGCCATCACCGAAGCGGCAGTTCTGCTCAAGACCGCGAAGAAACCGCTGATCATCGCAGGCGGAGGCGTGCGCTATTCGGGGGCAGAGACCGAAGTCGCCCGCTTTGCGGCGGAACGCGGTATTCCGGTCGTCGAAACCCTTGCCGGCAAGGGCGGGCTGACCCATTACCACCCGGTCCATGCGGGCTCGCTTGGCATCATCGGCTCCACCTCGGCCAACGCGCTGGCGGCTGAGGCCGATGTCATCATCGCGATTGGCACCCGCCTGCAAGATTTCACCACTGGATCGTGGACGGCATTTGCGAAGGATGCGCGCTTCATCTCGATCAACGCCGCGCGCTTTGACGCGATCAAGCACCGCGCCCTTGCCGTGGTGGGCGATGCGCTGGAATGTGTCGATGAACTCGACGCGGCCCTTGGCGCATGGAAAGCCCCCGCAGGCCACCTGCCCCACGCCAAGGCGCTGTTCGCGGAATGGGATGCGCTGCTCGACAGCCATCAGGCACCGAGCAACACCGCCATCCCAACCTATGCGCAGGTGGTGAACGTGGTGAACCGCGCGGCGGGTGAAAAGGACACTCTGATCGCCGCCGCAGGAGGCATCCCGGGCGAGGTGGCCAAGGGCTGGCGCGTCAAGGCCCCGAACAGCTTTGACCTAGAGTTCGGCTTCTCCTGCATGGGCTATGAAATCGCGGCAGGCTGGGGATGCGCGATGGCGCAAAGCGGCCCCGGCGCCGTTGGTGGCACACCCATCGTCATGCTGGGCGACGGCACCTATATGATGATGAATTCGGACATCTATTCGGCGGTTCTGTCGGGCCACAAGATGATCGTCATCGTCTGCGACAACGGCGGCTACGCGGTCATCAGCCGGTTGCAACAGTTCAAGGGCGTGCCGGGCTTCAACAACCTGCTCAAGGATTGCCGCATCCAGAATGCCGATGCGCCGCTGCATGTCGATTTCGCCGCCCATGCCGCCGCGATGGGGGCCGCCACCCGCAACGTCGAAAGCCTGACCGATCTGGAAGCCGCCATGGCTTGGGCGCAATCCAACGACCGCACGACCGTCATTTCCATAACCACCGACGCCTATTCCTGGGTTCCCGGTGATGCCGATTGGGATGTCGGCGTGCCCGAAGTATCCACCCGCGAGTCCGTGCAAAAAGCCCGTGACAGCCAAATCGCCATCCGCGCCAAACAGCGCATCGGAGTCTGAAGAATGAAAGCCAAACTTGGTATCGCCCCCATCGCGTGGTGGAACGACGATCTTGCGGAACTGTCCGACGATGTCAGCCTAGAGGAATGCTTGCGCCAAGCCTCGGTCGCGGGCTTCACCGGCATGGAAACCGGACGCCGCTTTCCCATGGACATGGCGGAACTCGGTCCGATCCTGCAGAAATACGGCATCTCGGTCTGCGGCGGCTGGTTTTCCGGCCTGCTGCTCGATGGCGACATTGAGATCGAAAAGGACCGCGTCGCCGCACAGCACGCGTTCTTCAAGGCGGCAGGTGCGCCCTGCATCGTCTATGGTGAAACCGCACGTTCGGTGCAGGGCATCAAGTCCGCACCTCTGGCGACCAAGCCAAAACTGACCGAAGCCGAAATGGCCGCCTATGGCCGCAAGGTCAGCGACTTTGCCGATTGGTGCGCCGCGAATGGCATGCCGATCAGCTATCACCATCACATGGCTGCGGCCGTCGAAACCGAGGCCGAGCTTGACCTGTTCATGAAACACTCCACCGTGCCGCTGCTGTTTGATGCGGGGCACATGGCCTTTGCCGGGGGTGACAACCTGCGCGTCATCGACACTCACTGGAAGCGCATCACCCATGTCCACACCAAGGACATCCGCCGTTCGGTAGTGGATGGCCTGGACCGCAGCCGCGAGTCCTTCCTTGACGCCGTGGTGAAGGGCGCCTTCACCGTGCCGGGCGACGGTTCGCTGGACTTTGAGGCCATCGTCAAGGCGCTGGCGGGCAAAGGCTATGAGGGCTGGTTTGTGGTCGAGGCAGAGCAAGACCCAAAGGTCTCGCCCCCGCTGGAAATGGCGCAAAAGGGCCACAAGGAACTGCTGCGCGTCATGGCCGCCGCCGGATATGAGGTCGTGCAGTGACCCCGTTTTCCGCAAACCGCATGGATGGTAAAATCTGCGTCGTCACCGGGGCGACGCAGGGCCTTGGTGCCGCCATTGCCCGCAGACTGGCCGCAGCGGGAGCGGCGGGCATCATCATCACCGGCCGCAACGAGACCAAAGGTAAGGCGGTCGCTGCAAGCCTGCCCTGCCCCGCCTTCTTTGTTCAGGCTGATTTCGGCAAAGTGGCCGATTGCCAAATGGTCATCGCTGAAACTGACCGCCGGTTCGGACGGATCGACGTTCTGGTGAACGCCGGTGCATCGACCGCGCGCGGCACCATCGTCGACACCTCACCCGAAACCTTTGACGAGTTGTTCTTTACCAACGTGCGCGGCCCCTATTTCCTGATGCAGGAAGCGATCAAGCTGATGATCGCCAAGGGCATCCAGGGGGCCATCTGCAACATCGGCTCGATTTCCGCACTGTCGGGGCAACCCTTCATCAACGCCTATTGCGCCTCCAAGGGCGCATTGACCACGCTGACCGCCAACACCGCTTTTTCCGTCATGGCCAACCGCATCCGCGTCAACCAGTTGAACGTCGGCTGGATGTCGTCGGACCATGAACGCGAGATCCAGGCCGCAGGCGGCGATGCCGACTGGGAAGCAAAGGCCGCAGCGAACCTGCCCTTCGGTCGCCTCGTTGATCCGGCCGAGGCAGCGCGGGCGGTCAACTTCCTCGTCTCCGACGATGCAGGGTTGATGACCGGCGCAATCGTCAACTTCGACCAGTCGGTCTGGGGGGCCGCCGCAGGCGGCATGCCCGTGCCCGATGGACCGATGCAATTGCCATCCTGACCAAAAGGGGCGCGGGCGACCGCGCCCTTCGTCTTTACGGCCCCGTCACCACCGGAATACGCGGGTCGCTACTGTTCTTCTGCAACCGCGAGGCCAAGGCCACGCAAAGCGCCTGCGCCAGACACATGGGCGCGGCAAGGCTACGTGAAAAGGTATATTCGTGCTCGGGAACGGCGAAGAGGATCTTCGCCATCTTGGCAAAGGGCGACAGCGTGCTGTCGGTAATCGCAATCACCGGCACCCCCCTGTTGGCGGTTTCCTCGGCAACGTTCACCACTTCGGTCGCGTAAAACCGGAACGACACGACGAACAGCATATCGGTCGGCCGCGCGACCTTGGCCATATGCGTCGCAAGCCCCCCGCCCGCATCGAGAAGCACCGTCCGCTTGCCCAGCATCGTCAGCACATAACGCAGCAACTCGACCACCGGGGCCGACCGGAGTTGCCCGACGAGGTAGATCGTATCCGACGCCTCCATCAGCGCCGCCGCCTCGGCCAACTGCCCCGCATCCATATTGGCCAGCAAATCCTGCAATGACGCGACATCCCGCGTCACGAGATCGGCAAGGAATCCCAACTCCCCTTCCCGCGCGCCCCCCAGTTCCGCCTCGAGCGCCCTCACCCGCGCATCGAACCCCGGTGCCGCCGTCGAAAGGCGACGCTGGAACACCGCCTGAAGTTCCTTGAAACCTTTGTAGCCCAGCGACTGCGCGTATCTCACAAAGCTCGACGCATGGATCCCGCACTTCTGCCCGATCGCGTTGACCGACAGCACCGCGACATCGTTCGGGTTCTGTGTAAGATAGAGCGCAATCCGCTGATAGGATTTGCTCATATCCTCGTATCGGTCGTGGATCAGCTTGATCAGCTCTTCATAAGATTCCGGCGGGCGGTAAGAAGCCATGTGTCACGTCCAAAGTCGCAGGAGAGAGGTTTCTCCGTTCCTCCCATCAATCCACCATCCGAAGTGAAACTTGTCAAACGGATTGCAATGCATTTTTCGCTGCATTGCGGTTTCATCGAAGGGCAGCTTTGGGCCGAACTCGTCGTGCTGCGCTTGCGAAGGGTGGCCGCGCCACACCCTGTTTGAACGGCAGCTTTAAGCTCATTACGGCTCAGTCGACCCAGCGCAGTGTTTGGTGATGATCGACATGTTGATTTCCCAGACCGCTCTACCTGCTAGCGAAGCGCAGTCCAAGGAACGGTTGGTCAAAGCGGAAAAAACTTCAACGATATCAATGAGTGATTAGTAAGAGGTTGGACAGGCCAACCCATTGAAAAAAAATAAACTATTACACTACCCTACGGGCTGCCAATTTGATCCATGCCGCAAGCAAAATCAATGGCTTGCTGAGCAGACAAAATCAATGGCTTGCTGGGCGGATTTGACTAACCTTTCGGAAAGGTCAGTCAGTTTTTGTTCCTGAAACCTTCCCCAACTTTGCCATTCCGCTGCTCGCCTGTGGCGCCCTGTTCGCCTTGCGAACATGGGTCACCCTATCAGATAGGCAGCCCACCGAACTCGGGCAAAGCAGGGTTCACCCCAGTCTCTTGCCAGCTTCGCACTGTGTCGCCCACCGCAAAAGGGTCACCGAAATTTCACGCACCAGACGGCGACTCGTTACAGCGCGCAAAGATGGTGGGGCATGTGAAACGCAACGGACAATAGCCATGACACAACGCCCCATCCTTGGTGCTGCGCTAGACCACGATAGCCTTGCTGCGCATCGTGACTGGCTGCTGGAAGCGCCGCGCGACCTTGAACTTCAGGCCTTCGTCACAGCCGAGGTGCTGGAGTCGGACTGGCAACCACTGGCGGCCGAGACGCTGCGCCTTCTGGATGGCCATGAGGGCCGCCTTGGCATCCACGGCCCGTTCTGGGGGTTCACGATCAACTCGTGGGATCCGGCCATCCGCGCCATTGTGACGCGCCGCTTCTTGCAGGGCCTTGATGTCTGCGCGGCGGTGCGCGGGACACACATGGTGATCCATTCCCCCTTCACCACATGGGGCTACAATCATCGGGGCCTTTATGCGGGGGACCGCGAACGCATGATCGCCGCCACGCAACAGACTTTGGCCCCGGTTCTGGCCCGTGCGGCGGACATGGGCGTGACGCTGATGCTGGAAAACATCGAAGATATTGATCCGAACGACCGTGCCATGCTGTGCGAGGCCTTGGACTGGCAGGCTTTGGCGCTGTCGGTCGACACGGGTCATGCCCATTACGCGCATGTGTCAACGGGTGCACCGCCGGTCGATTTCTTCATCCGTGCCGCGGGGGCCCGTCTGGGGCATGTGCATTTGCAGGATTGCGACGGCTATGCGGATCGGCATTGGCAGATCGGTCAGGGCAATATCCTGTGGCCGTCGGTCTTTGCCGCGCTGGCGGAAACGGGGGCCACGCCGCGCCTGATCCTTGAGTTGCGCGACAAGGCGGGTGTGATCCCTTCGGCCCGGCATCTGGCAGCGCTGGGGCTTGCCGAATGATGCCGCTGAAATTCATCGTCCTGTCGGACCTGCATCTGGGGGCTGCGGTTGGTGGGGCCGTCAACGGTCTTGATACCACCGCCCGTCTGGCCGAAGCGGTAAAGGTCATCAACCGCGACCACGCCGACGCGGCCCTTGTGCTGGTCGCGGGCGATCTGGCAGACCAAGGGGAGCCCGGGGCCTATCTGCGCCTGCAGGATTTGCTGTCGGCGCTGACCATGCCGGTGCATCTGACGCTGGGCAATCACGACGACCGTGCCGCGTTCCTTTCGGTTTTCGGGGCGGACCTTGACGATCCTCGCGGTCGGGTGTCGCGGGTGGTCGATCAGGGCGGCTATCGGGTCATCTTGCTGGACACGTCAGAGCCCGGCCTGATCGGCGGGCATCTTTGCCAAGGGCGGCGCGATTGGTTGGCCGCCCGCCTGGCCGAGGCGCGGGGAAAACCTGTGATCATCGTCCAGCATCACCACGCCAATCCGCTGTGGGTGCCGGTGGACAAGATCAATCTTGCCGACCCCGAGGCTTATGTCGCCATCCTGAAGCAGCATGACGATGTGCGCCATGTCATCGCCGGTCATGTCCACATGCCGACGTCTTCGGTGTGGCGGGGAATCCCCATGTCCACCCTGTCGGGATCACATTACGCCGTGTCGCCACATGTTCCGGGCGTTCCGGGCCAGCAGCGGCATTTCGAAGGCCCGGCTCAATTTGCCATCGTGCTGGGTTTCGAAGATGGCGTGACCGTCCATTTTCAGGACCATTCCGAACGGCATCTGACCTTGGCCTCTGGCCTGTTCCACTAAGGAACCGAAGATCTTTTCGTCATGCCTTGTCAGCCAAGTTACTTGGCCGACAAGGCATGTATTTGTTTAAGTATCTGTAAATATTATATAATTTTCAACACCTTTGCGTTCCTGTCACCGAATCCCCGCATAAGGACGGCGCGCTGCGATCGAACGCAGGGTTCCATTCGGAGACAGGGAAGATGACCCAGAAACTCGCATCTGCCGTCGCGTTGGCACTTTTGGCCACCGCCGGTTCGGCCTCGGCCGAGAAGATCAAATTCGAATACTGGTATGGCCTGACCGGCGACCTTGGCGCGGTCGTGGCTGAAACCTGCAATCGGTTCAACACCAGCCAAGACATGTTCGAGGCCGTTTGCGTTGGCCAGGATGGCTATGAAAAGGCCGTGCAGAACACCATCGCCGCCTTCCGCGCGCAAAAGCATCCGACGCTGCTGCAATCGTTCGACGCGGGCACCGCTGATCTGATGCTGTCGGGCGAATTCTATCCGGTGCACAAGCTGATGCAGGACACCGGCGTGACGGTGGACTGGTCCGACTATTTCCCCGGCATCGCCAACTACTATTCGGCATCAAGCGGTGAGTTCTTCTCGATGCCGTGGAACTCTTCGACCCCGGTCTATTACTTCAACAAAGCCCAGTTCGAAAAGGCCGGCATCACCGAAGCGCCTGTGACCTGGGAAGGTCTGGAAGCCGCCTTCGTCAAGCTGAAAGAGTCGGGTCAGGCGTGCGGGCTGGCCTATGCCCCGTCGTCCTGGATCGACCTTGAGCAGTTTTCGATGGCGCACAACATCCCGGTTGCGTCGAACGACAACGGCTATACCGGGCTGGACACCGAATTGCTGTTCAACACCACGCTGCACCTCAAGCACATGGAAAACATCCAGCGCTGGATCACCGAAGGCTATGCGATGATCCGCACGCAGGCCGCTGGCAAGACCGCGCGCGACAGCTTTGTCGAAGGCGAATGCTCGGTTTTCTTCTCGTCCATCGCGGACCACAACACCATCCACAAGCTGGCTCCCGAAGGTCTGGCTTGGGACGTGCAGATCATCCCGACCTATGAAGGCGTTGAGCGTCACAACACCGTCGTCGGCGGCGCATCGCTTTGGGTTCTGTCGGGCAAGACCGAAGACGAATACAAGGCCGCCGCTGCCTATCTGGCCTTCCTTGCGACCAAGCCGGAACAGCAGTTCCTGTTGGAAAACTCGGGCTATATCCCGGTGACCAAGTCCACCTATCAGGCGCTGCTGGACGAAGGTTTCTACGCCAAAGAACCCTTCATCCACCGCGACATCGCGATGAAGTCGCTGACCTGGACCGAACCGACCAACCTGACCAAGGGCCTGCGTCTGGGCGGTATGATCCAGATCCGTGCCGAATGGCAGGCAGAGGTCGAGGCCGCGCTGGCCGGTCAGAAAACCATGAAAGAGGCGCTGGATACCGCCGCATCGCGTGGCAACGAAATCCTCGCCCGCTTTGCCAAGACCTACGAAGGCAAGATGTTCCCCTGATCTTGCCTGACCTCGCGTGGCGGCTTCGTGCCGCCACGCCGCCTTTTACCGCGACTGGAGGCCAAGATGCGCCGCGCCCATTTCAAGACAAGCTGGATCGTCGCGGCCTTGCTGGCCCCGCAGCTATTGGTGATCTTCGTCTTCTTTTACTGGCCATCGGCGCAGGCGCTTTATTGGGCCTTTACCTTGGAACAGCCTTGGGGTGGCGGGAACACCTGGGTCGGTTTCGACAATTTCCGCGAGGTGTTGTCTGACCCTTATTACTGGGCCTCGGTCCGTGTGTCGGTGATCTTTGCGCTGGCGACGACTGCCCTGGCCATGTTCATGGCCTTGACGCTGGCGCTGTTCGTGGACCGCCAGCTTGCCGGGTATCGGCTCTATCGCGTCGGGCTTATCTGGCCCTATGCCGTGGCGGCACCTGCCGTGGGGCTGGCCTTTCAGTTTGTGTTCAACCCGGGCGCAGGCATCTTTTCCTACATCAACACCGTGTCACCGGGCCTGTGGGACCCGTCGCGCTTTCCGGTGCAGGCGGTGCTGTCCATCATCATTGCCGGGGCGTGGAAACAGGTGGCCTACAGCTTTGTGTTCTTTCTTGCCGCCCTGCAATCCATCCCCCGCAGCCTGACCGAAGCCGCCGCGATGGATGGCGCGCGGCCGTTGCGGCGCATGCTGGACCTGCAACTGCCGCTTCTGACGCCCACGATCTTTTTCCTGATCGTCATCAACATCGCCGACAGCTTTACCGACAGTTTCGGCATCGTCGATACGCTGACGGGCGGTGGTCCGTTCCGGGCGACCGATCTGATGGTCTACAAGATTTACGCCGATGGCTTCCGGGGCTTCGACTATTCCGGTGCCGCCGCGCAATCCATCATCCTCATGCTTCTCGTCATGGCGCTGACCTTCGTGCAGTTCCGATATGTCGAGCGGCGCGTGCACTACAGCTAAGGGTCACCAAAATGATCGAACGCACGCCGGTTTTGAATATCCTGACCCATCTTATCCTGATCAGCGGACTGGTGCTGATCCTGATCCCGATCTGGCTGGCCTTTGTCGCCGCAAGCCATACCCTGCAGGCGGTCAACGCCGCCCCGGTAGAGTTCTGGCCGGGTGATCAGTTGCTGATCAACCTGCGCGAGGCATGGACGCAATCGGATTTTGGCCCGAAATTCGTGAACACGCTGATCGTCGCCATTGGGGTGGTGGTCGGCAAGATCACCTTTGCCTGCATCACCGCCTTTGCCTTGGTGTTCTTTGATTTCCGTGGCCGGATGCTGATTTTCTGGATGGTGTTCATCACGCTGATGCTGCCCTTGGAGGTGCGGATCGTGCCGACCTATGCAGTGGCTGCGAACGCGCTGTCGCCGTTTCAGACGATGCTGGATGTCACCGGTCTGACGTGGCTGATCGCCACGCTGTCGGGCATCGAAGTGGCGCTGGAATGGAACCTGCTGAATTCCTACACCGGGTTGATCCTGCCTTTGGTCGCCACAGCGACGGGGACGTTCCTTTATCGGCAGTTCTTCCTGACCATCCCCGATGAATTGGTCGAGGCGGCGCGCATGGACGGGGCGGGGCCGCTGCGTTTTCTGTGGGACGTGCTGATCCCGCTGTCGCGCACCAACATCGCGGCCTTGGCCACAATCATGTTCGTCTACGCTTGGAACCAGTATCTCTGGCCGCTTCTGGTGGTCACGGACCGGGCCAATTACGGTATGGTCGTCGTGCAGCTTTCCGACCTTGTGCCCGACCAATTGACCACGGGGGGCGGAACACCGACGTGGCATCTTGCCATGGCAGGCACGCTTTTTGTCATGCTCCCCCCGATTGCCGTCGTCATCCTGATGCAGCGCTGGTTTGTGCGCGGCCTGATCAACACCGACAAATGAGGCGAAAATGGCCGAAATCCACATCCGCAACGCTGCAAAGACCTATGGCAAGACCACGATCATGCAGGGGATCGACCTGCATGTGGCAAATGGCGAATTCGTCGTCATCCTTGGGCCGTCTGGCTGCGGGAAATCCTCGCTTTTGCGGATGATCGCGGGGCTAGAGGACATCAGCGAAGGCGAGATCGACATCGGCGGCACTGTGGTCAACGCGCTGGAACCGCGCGAGCGGGGCTGTGCGATGGTGTTCCAGAATTACGCACTTTATCCCCATATGACGGTCGCTGAAAACATCGGTTACGCGCTGAAGGTGGCGCGGGTGCCAAAGGCCGAACGTCAGGCCCGCGTGGCGGCGACAGCCGCATCGGTGGGATTGGCCGACCTGTTGGACCGCAGGCCGGGGCAGTTGTCGGGCGGGCAACGGCAGCGGGTGGCCATGGCCCGTGCCATCATCCGCGAGCCGAAGGTCTTTCTGTTTGACGAGCCGCTGTCGAACCTTGACGCCAAACTGCGGGTGCAGATGCGCCACGAAATCCGCAAGATCCACAACCGCATCGGCGCGACCAGCATCTTTGTCACCCATGACCAGCACGAAGGCATGACGCTGGCGGATCGTCTGGTGGTGATGAACAAGGGCACCATCGAACAGGTGGGCACCCCGGCCGAGGTTTATGATCGCCCCGCCTCGCTTTATGTCGCGGGTTTCATTGGCAGCCCTGCGATGAATTTCCTGCCGGGGCGCTATGACGCGGCCCGTCGCGGGGTGGTGCTGGAGGATGGCCGCTGCCTGCCGATCTCGTCCGTGCATGGGCTGGCGGATGGCCAGCTTGTGCACTTGGGCATCCGCCCGGAACATGCCCGTCTGGTGCCGCAGGGACAGGGGTTGTTCGATGCGCGCGTCGATTTGATCGAAGAACTCGGCGCGGCGCGGCTTTGTAATCTGATGTTCGAGGACATCCCTTTCTGCGTGCTGACCGATGACCGGCCTGACCTCAGGGCCGGTGCCGCTGTCGCAGTGCAGTTCCCGCCCGAGAAAGCGCATATCTTCGACGCTGTGACGGGCCGACGTCTGGACCAAAGCGGTGTTCGCGACAGCCGGATGGCACCATCCTTGACGGTTTGACCGACTGGCGCGCAACCGGATCAGGCCGCGCGCAACTGTGCCCTTGCAGACCAAAACGCTGCCCACATCAAAGCACTGTCCCTTTAGCCGTATTGGCGCTGGTCGGGGCGGTGGTCGGGGCGGTGGCGGTGCATGACGAATTGGAAGCTGCCGACCAGCGCCGCCTCATGCGCGTCCAGCACCGGAAGCGGCATGATCCGCCGGGGCGTCGCGAAGGGAGAGGCCTGCTCCAGACACAGGCGCAGGCCCTGCACCGACACCAGCGCGGGGTGGTCGGTTTCGATCTGCACGATCTCGCCCTCGGTCAGGATCTCGACCGTGATCCCGTCGATCAGACCGAAATCGGCGGCATAGGCCAGCATGCTTGCCTCACCAAACAGCGGCGCGCAGACCCAATGGTCAATCAGGACCGGCACACCATGGGACAGGCACACATCCGCCTCTGCCCCCAGCACCCCTGCAGCAAAACGCAGGATGATGGCGGGAAACGACGGGGTCGCGGCACGCTTGAGCACCCGCCGCACCGATACGACATCGCCGGTGATGCAGATGATCTGCTGCTGCGGCCCCAGTTCCCGCGCCTCGACAGGGCCATCGGGCGTGGGCAACACGGCATTGCCCTGCAGGTAGGCCGCACCGACGCGGGCAAAGGTGGTTCTGGCGAAACGCTCGTCGGCGCCAATCGGATCGAGTTTCATGCTGTGGCCCATCCTTCGACCAGTTGAATGTCATTGCGCTGATGCCGTTCCACCAGTTTTCGGCCGATGCGCCCGGTGACCTCGGTCCGGGCGAGGGGGCGCTGGCTGAGTGCGTCGATGCTGCCGCTTTCGGGAAAGAGCGACAGGATTTGCGCGACCGACGCCCGGTCCAGCGACCGCAGCGCCTGCGCGCCGGTGTGCAGCGTTTCCGAAACCGTGCCCTCGGCCCAGACCAGTTGGTGGCGGTCGAACAGGATGTGCCAGTAGTCCACGGCGCTGTGGTCCTGCACCTGCGCAATCCCCGCAAGGCCTGTCAGGTGTTTGGCCGCGATCAGGATTTCCGCCTGCCCCGTCATCCGCGCGACGATGCGCGAGCGGATCAGCATCCGGTGCTGCGGCGATACGAACAGGTCGCGCCGCGGCACCCCCTCGCCAAGCGCGCCCGCGCGGATGTGGATCGGGGCAAGGTGGGGGTGCAGCGCGATCTCGGCACTGCCCAAACGCCGCGCGCCGATCCAGCGGATGGGTTGCGCGCCATGATCCACGGTCAGGACGCGCTGGCCGGGGGTCAGGCTTTCGACTGGCTGTTCGCCATATTCGGTGCGGATCAGCGTGCCCCGGCAGAAGCAGACGATCTGTTCGATGTTGGAAAAGCTGACCGTCCCGGTCACGGCCCCATTGGCATCCAGAAACTGGACCGTGCCGTTTTCCGGGTTGACGGGATCACGCAGCAGGCGGCGGGGACCGCTGCCGTGCAGGTCCAGAACGTCCCAGTCATCGCCCGTCTCGCCGCCATCGACCCGCGTGTCCGACAGGCGCGCCGCAGCAAAGCCGTCAAGGCTGTCGCGCCCCGCTCCGCCCGACAGCGTGTCATTCCCCGCGCCCGCCGTCAGCAGGTCGTTCCCGTCGCCGCCCGCCACAAGGTCGGACCCGTCGCCACCGGCAAGGACGTCATTGCCCGCCCCGCCCGTCAGCGTATCCGCGCCCATGCCACCCAGCAGCGTATCCGCCCCGGACCCGCCGGTCAGGCTGTCCGCCCCCGCGCCGCCCTCCACCCGCATCGACGCGGCCGAGGCAGCCCCATCCACCGTATCGGCCCCTGCGCCCAGAACGAAAACCTCGATCCCGGTAAAGGTCGCAAAGTTCTGTGGCGTCACGGCATCGGTGATGCGCCCCGATTCCGATCCGTCATGGGTGATCCTGACCGCCGTCTGCATCCCGGACAGGTCCACGACATCGCCGGTGGTTTCACCCACCTCACCGCCGATGATCTGGTCGTGCAGGGCATCCACGGTGGTGGCGACGTTGATCACGCCGCTGGTGACCGCGCCGGTGCCGCTGCCATCGGTCTGTGACACCCATGCCAGCTTGAAGGCATTCGGCCCGGTGACGAGGATCTGCACATTGTCCCAGTCGAAACCGTCAAGGTTCGACACCCCGTTCACATTCGCCGCCGTGACCAGCGTCTGCTGTGTCAGGGGTTTGCCGAAGGAGTCGTAGACCCGGTAGTAAAGCTCGTTCGTCGTAGTGTTGCCGTCCACCCAGACCGCGACGAAATTGCCGCTGGGGCCAAGCGCCGCAAGGATGGGCGGACCAACCTGGGTGTTGGTGGTGAAATCGTTGATCTGCACGTTCGAGATGACGGCAAAGCCCGGCGTTCCGGGGGCTTTGGTCGGGTCGATGATGGAAAACTGCGGCCAGTCGCGCCCGGCGACAGACCAGCTTTGCACCGTGCCCACGACAACCTTGCCATCGCCAAGCGTGCGGATCACCAGATTGTCGGAGTCATAGAAATCCGACCCGTCGATGGCCTGCTGGCCGATCTGGAACTCCGCCGTCACGGGGGTGCCATTGGCGTTGAAGATGCGGCCCTGCACCGTCATCGTGGGCGTGTCATCGGCCAGCCCGTTCTTGACCCAGACGCCCATGAAGCGCCCATCCGCCAGTGCGGTGATCGCGGGCGGGGACTCAAAGGTGGTCGTGTCGGTCTGCTGGAATTCCACATCCGACAGCACCGGCTGCCCGCTGGGCGAGACGACGGAAAACACCGGCGTGTCATCGCCCGCCTCTGCCCCGTTGCGAACGTAGCCGATCACGACATTGCCGCCCGCCAGTTGCGTGACGGTCAGACTGTCCAGGTCATAGCCATCCGCCCCGTCCACCGCCCATGTGCCGACGCGGAACTCGTTGGACAGCGGGGTGCCATCGGGCCGGAAGATGCGCCCTTGCACCGCCATCGAGGTGCTGTCATCGGACAAGGCATCCTTGGACCAGACGAACAGGATGTTCCCGTCCTGCAGCACCGTCGTCACCGGGGGGGATTCAACGCCCGTGGTATCGGTCTGCTGCACCTCGACATTGGTGACGGCGAAAAAGCCCGGTGCAGTTGGGGCGAGGTTGGGGTTGAGGATGGAAAAGACCGGCTCATCCCCGCCCGTCACGGCATTGCTGCGCACATAGCTGACCACCACCCGCCCATCGGGCAGCGCGTCAAGGTCAAGGCTGTCCCAGTCGTAACCATCCGACCCGTCCACCGCCCAAAGCCCGGTCAGCGGGAATTGCGCGGTCAGAGGCAGTCCGTCCGCCCCGAAGATGCGGCCCTGCAAGGTCAGCGTCGTGGTGTCATCGGCCAGCGCGTTGTCGGTCCAGACGTAAAGCACCCAGCCTTCCGGCAAGGCCACCATCTTGGGTGGGGACTGATCGCCCGCCGCCGTTGTGTTCACCCGGATCGGATCGACGTTGTAATACTGCAACTGATTGGTGGTGACACTGCCCGCCACACCGGCAAGGTCGGTCAGGACAAAGCGGTCATCCCCGCCCTCGCCATAAAGCTGATCCGCGCCGCTGCCTGCGGCGATGGTGTCATTGCCCGCCCCTGCCCGGACGTAATCATCCGCGCCATCGGTGCCGTCGATCTGATCGCCCTGCGCATCGACATAACCCGCGCCGATCAGCTCCGCGCCCGCCGTGCCATCGACGATGTTCACCCCGAACTCGACCGCACCCGCTGCCATCGGCCCGGTCGTGAAGATGCCGGTGCCACTGCCATCGGTGGTGCCGACCCAGGACACCGCGAAAGTGTCATTGGTCGCGTTGTAAACGACCGAGACGTTGTTCCAATCAAAGCCGTCCGCGACGGTGACCCCCGTGTTTCCCGCCGTGGTCAGAAAGCTTTCGGGCGTCAGGGGTGTGCCATCGGCGCTGTAGATTCGGTATTTCAGCGCATTCGCCCCGGCGCTGTCGCCATCCACCCAGACCGCGACAAAGCGGCTGCCATCGCCCAAGGGTTCGATCACAGGCGGCCCGATGATCGCGCTGTCAGGGGTGGACAGGTCATTGATCTGCCGATCCGCCACCACCACCTGCCACGGCGACCCGTTGGCCGGCGAGGTGTCGATGATGGAAAACATCGGGTAATCCGTGCCATCCCCGGCATGGCTGTCCACGAAACCGACGACGACCCGGCCATCCGACAAACGCTCCAGCACCAGATTGTCGGTGTCAAAGAAGTCCGACCCATCCACGGCGCGCGTGCCGATCTGGAACTCGGCGGTCGACGGGGTGCCGTTGGCGTTAAAGATGCGCCCTTGGATCGTCATTGTCAGCGTGTCGTCTGATGCGCCATTGCGGACCCAGACCGCCATGAACCGCCCGTCGTCCAGCGCGACGATGGCGGGCGGACTTTCGGTCGCGGTGACGTCGTTTTGCTGGACCTCCACCCCACCGACAATCGGAATGCCATTGGCCGAGAGGATGGAAAACACCGGCTCATCCCCGCCCGTCTCAGCCCAAGAGCGGACATAGCCGATCACGATATTTCCGCCCGTCGTCTGGGTAACGGTCAGGTTCGGCATGTCGAAACCGTCGGTGCCGTCGATGGCCCAGGTTCCGGCGGCGAATTCGGATGTGGCAGGGGTGCCATCGGCGTTGAAGATACGCGCCCGCAGCGTCATCGAGGTGGTGTCATCGGACAAGCCGTTGCGCGCCCAGACAAACAGGATGCGCCCATCCTGCAAGACCGTGGTGACGGGCGGCGATTCATACGTTGTGACGTCGAACTGCTGGACCTCGACGTTGCGGGCGACGAAAAAGCCGGTCTGGTTGGGCGTGATTGCCGGATCGACAATGGTGAAGACCGGCTCGTCCCCGCCCGTTTCGGCGGTGTTGCGGACATAGCTGATGACGACCTTGCCATCGGGCAGCACGTCCAAGGACAGGTTGTCCCAGTCATAGCCATCCGCCCCATCGACCGCCCAAATGGCGTTAAGGGTAAACTGCCCCTGCGAGATGGTTCCGTCGGCATTGTAGATCATGCCGCGCAGACCCATCGTGGTGCTGTCATCGGCCAGACCGTTTTCGGCCCAGACATACATCACCCGGCCATCGGGCAGGACCGTCGCGACGGGCGGCGACTGGTCGCCCCCGGTGATCCCATTCAAGCGTTGGACGGTAAAAGTCGTAGCCATGTCATCCTCGTTCCTGATCGGGCAAGGCATGACTCATCGGCCCGGCAAACGGGTGCCGGTGCGTGCCGCGGTCTTTCCTGCGCCGGACGTGATGCCCCCACGCCGTGCCAAAAGCCCTAGTTCGACCCCGTGCTTTCGGTCATTTCGAATGCCGCAAATGGATGGCCCCGGTCACGAGCGGCGGGCAAAATCCGTTCAGGACACGGGAACGGTGGCCCCCTGTCATGAACGGTCGGGGCCTTGGCACGAATGGCTGGCGCGGGGGCTTGTCGAAATGGCGGCGGAATCCGAGTCTCGCCCCCGCAATGCGGCGGTTGGGGACAGGGCTATGCGGATCATCTTTCTGTCGGGACGGCGGGTCAGCCTTGTGCCGCGCGATGTGCTTGCCCTGCTGCGGGAACCCGCCGTGGTAATCTTTATCGCCGTGGCCGTGTTCCTGAGCTTTTACGTCAACCCGCATGACGATGTGCGCGTCATGGCCCCGCTTCCCCGTGCCATGTTCATCCTTGCAACGGCGGCAGTGACGGTGCTGATGCTGGTCCTGCCGCTCTTGCTCATGGGCCGTTTTCTGGCGCGGTTGCCGATGCCGCTGCCCAGTGCCGTGCTCATCGTCTTTTCGGCCCTGATGACCGAGGTGTTTTCGCAATGGCTGCTGCGCGGTCTGCTGCACCATCCCACAGGCGGCTGGGCGACATGGGGGCCGACGCTGTTGGCCAATCTGGTGATGCTGGCGATCTTCGACCTGATGTTCTCGTTATTCGTGCTGCCAACGACGGGATGGTATCGGGACCGTGCCAGATCGGCCGCCGTGCCGGTAACCAGCGCCCAGCCCGCTGCCACGGTGCGGATCGGCGGACAGGCCTTTGCGCTGCGCGCCATCCTGTCGATCGAGGCCGAAGAGCATTACGTCCGAGTCAAGTTCGCGGACCGCAGCCTGATGTTGCGCGACAGGTTTTCTGGCGTGATCGGCCAGCTTGACGCGGCGCAGGGCCTGCAAACCCACCGCTCTTACTGGGTAAACATCGATCACGTCGATCAGCTTGTCACCGACCGCAAAGGCCAGACCGAACTGCGCCTCTCCAACGGGGATTGCATCCCGATCTCCCGCCGCCGCCGCAAGGACTGTGCCGCGGCACTGGCCCGCCGCGACACCGGCACCTAAGGATCAATCTGAATAAATCACCTCAAATATCAGGCAAGGCGACCTATCAGATGACATCGTGGGAATTGCCGACGTCGCGATCACAGAGCCGGGATCATGGGTCGCGTTCACCACTGTGGGCGGGGATGCAACACTGATCTATTCGAAACCGCAGCGCTTGGCGGTGATCTTTTCTAGCTATCGCGACTGACACGCGTTGGTCGTTGAGAACCGCCCGATCAGGTTGATCACTTCGGTCAAAAACTCTCACTCCGTCGGCCCCGTAAACGCCAGCGACTTCTCCAACTGCTTGTCCATCGCCGTCTGGTCGCGGCGGGTTTTGGCGTGTTCGGCTTCGGCCCGCGCCTGCGCCATGCGCGGCAGCAGCCAGCGGAGCGGCGGTATGGGCGCATAGCGCACCAGATGCGCCAGCCACGGGGCAAAGCGGGTGAAGAGTTCATCCCGCGCGGTCACAATCGCCTCGGTCGTGCCGGGGTTGCCTTGGCGACCTGTGCGGCCATAAAGCTGGCGGTCGATGCGGGCACTTTCGTGGAATTCGGTCAGGATGACATGGATGCCGCCCGCCGCCAGCACCTCTGCCGCCGGGTGAATATCCGTGCCGCGCCCGGCGATATTGGTGGCCACGGTCACGGCCCCCGGCTGACCCGCTTGGGCGATGATGTCCGCCTCGGCCCGGTCTTGCGTGGCGTTCAGCACCTCATGCGGCACATCGCGTTCCAGCAAGACAGCGGCACAGGCACGCGACGCCTCAACCGAGCGTGTGCCCACCAGCACAGGCCGACCCTTGGCGCGCATCTCAACCACCCGATCCGCCACGGCCTGCCATTTCGCACCCTCATCCGCCACAAAGCGCGTGCCCATGTGGCGGCGCTGCATCGGGCGGTGGCGGGGGATGCGCACTGTGGTCAGATCAAAGGTGTCGCGGAATTCGCCCGCCAACTCCATCCCGGTCCCGGTCATCCCCGACAGGCGCAGAAAGCGGCGGAAGAAGCGTTGATAGGTGATCCGGGCGAGCACCTCTTTGCGGCCCGTCACGGCGACGCCTTCCTTCGCCTCGATCATCTGATGCAGACCGCCTTGCCACGACCGATCCGGCATGATGCGGCCGGTGTATTCGTCGACGATCTGCACCTTATCCTCCTGGATCACATAGTCCCGACCGAGGGCAAACAGGTGAAACGCCGACAGCGCCTGTTGCGCCAATTCTTCGCGCGCAAGACGCACTTGCCACAGGCCGGGCAAGTCCTTGGCGAGGACCGCCAACCGGTCCTTGCCCGCGTCCAACACCTCAATCTGGCGGTTCATGCGGTCGATGCGGAAATCCCGGCCTTCGGTCAATGCGCGCACCAGACGCAGGGCATCGGCATAGATCGCCGCCGCCTCTGGGTCATCGGCGGTAGAGGACAGGATCAGTGGCGTCTTGGCCTCATCCACGAACACACTGTCCGCCTCATCCACGATCGCAAAGGCGAGGCCGCGCAGCATCAGCGCCCCGGCGGCACCGTGGGACAAGGCCAGCGCCCGATGGCGCGCCCTGCCCCGCCGTGCCTTGAGCGCGATACGGTCGCGCAGATAGTCAAAGGTCAGGTTGGCGTTCGACACATAGGTGATGTCGCAGGCATAGGCGGCACGCCGCGCCTCGGGGTCCATTTCGGTATCGATAACACCCAAGGTCAGGCCGAAGAACGCGTAAACCGGCTTGCATTCCGCCGCATCCCGGGCGGCGAGGTAGTCGTTCACCGTCACCACATACACGGGATCGCCTGCCAAGGCCGCCACCACAGCCGCAGGGGCGGCGGTCAGGGTTTTGCCCTCACCTGTTGCCATTTCGACCATGCGGCCTTCGTACAGGCCCAAGGCCCCCATGATCTGCACCTTGTAATGCCGCTTGCCCAAGGTGCGGGCCGAGGCTTCGCGCACCAGCGCAAAGGCGCGGATAAGCGCCGCGACATCGCTGCGCCGATGGGCCAAAAGCCGGGGCCGCAACGCCTGTGCCTGCAGGCGCAGGGCGTCGTCGGTCAGCGGTTCCAGTTCCGCCTGCAAGGCCAGCACGGCATCGGCACGGCGCGACAGGCGACGGCGGATGAAGGGGCTGCGCGATTGCAGCCAACCCAAGCGGCGTTCCAACCACAGGTCCACCACATTGCCCTTGGGGTCGGCGCGTTCGGCATAGGGGCTGACCCCAAGGCGCGGGCCATGAAGGCCAAGGAACCCCTGCACCTCAGGCATTGAAGCGGCTCAGGAACAATTGCCGCACACGGCGCCAGATTTGCGCCCCGGCAGGTTCGGTGCCGTGGTCAAAGCGCACCAGAACCCGCGCGCCAAAAGGCGCATCGGCCAACCCCTCGGGCAAGGCGAGGTCAAAGACAAACCCCTGTTGCAGCAGGCGCTTGCCCTCGGGGTCGGTGGGATCAGTCAGAAACGGCCCACCCCCTGCGTGCCCCAACGCGGGCGCAGGCAGGTCAGAGGTGGCTTGCGGCACAGCGCGGATCATCTGCGCCTGAAAAGGCGACTCCAGATGGCCCGCCAGTTTCACCTCAACCCCGGTCAGATGGTCGCGCACCAGCGCGATATCGGCCTGTGACACCAGCACCCGCGCCACATCGGCACGCGGCGGCAGGATGTGGCCCAGAACATCGCCCTCGGCAATCCAGCGGCCTGCGAGATCGCCTTCGGCCATCACCGGGCGAAAGCGGCCCGCCAGACCCGCCGTCAGATGCTGCCGCGCCAGACGGTCTTGTTCGCGCGCCAGTTTCGCCTGCGCTTCGGCCAGTTCGACGCGGGCGGCCTCAAGCTTCGCGCGTTCGGTGACGCTGGCCTGTTGCAGGCGCGTTTCGGCCTCTGTCACCGCCGCTTGCAAGGCCGCGATGCGTGCGCCAAGGCCGGGGTCAGTCAACACGGCGACCGTCTGACCCGACACAACCCCCGCCCCTTCGGCCACCGGCAATTCCGCGACAAAGCCGCCCGCACCTGCGCGCAAGGTCGCAGCCTCGGGCAGCCAGATCACGCCTTCGGTATCGGTCCGCAGTGGCAGGGGGACAAAGGCCATCGCCGCCAGCAGAACCCCGATGCCGCCAAAGGTGATCCACCCCGCCCGCTTGCGCACCTTTCGCAGGCTGGAGGAGGTCGCGACATGGTGCAGCGCCTTGGCGACGGGTTTCACCAGCGACGTGAACACCGACCAGAGCGCCAACAGCACCCCCAGCAGGAAATAGCTTTGCGCCACTACCAGCGCGATGCCCACCATCACCACCATGCGGTAGACAAAGGCCGCCGGGGCATAAAGCGCGAACCAAACCCGCTCTCCCACCGTCGAGGGGTCCGCCCGCAATTGCCGCGCGTTGAAAAGGCGGCGCTGGACCACATGGCCCCACCATTTGTTGGCACGTTGCGCAAGGTTCGGCACCTCGATCACGTCCGAGAACACATAGTAGCCGTCGAACTTCAGCAAAGGATTGCCGTTGACGATCAAGGTGGACAGCCCGCCGATCATCACAAGGTTAAACGCCACCGCCCGCACCAACCCCGGTTCCGCCGCCGCCCAGACCATCACCGCAATCGCGGCGACAAAGGTTTCGGCAAAGATGCCCCCCGCCGCCACCGCCGCACGATGCCATTTCGACGGGAAAGCCGCAGCGGCAGAGGCATCGACATAAGGCACCGGAAAGAAGACCAGAAACATCACCCCCATTTCCCGCACCGCACCGCCCCGCGCCTTGGTCAGCCAGCCGTGTGTGAGTTCGTGCAGCGCTTTCAGGCAGGGGTAAGTCAACGCCGCGATCAGCAGGTTTTCGGCGGCGAGCAGACTGTCGGCGACGTCATTTGTCAGCGGCTCCCAGTGTATCCCCGCCGTCACCAAGCCTGCCAGCACCACGCAAAACCACAGTGCAAGGCCAAACCAGCCGGTCAGCCAGCGCACAAAAGGCATGGTCCGGGTCAGAAAGGCATCGGGGTCCCAGAGCGGCAACCGAAAGCTCATGGGATTGGTCAGGTTCTGTTTGACGATCTGACGCGCGTTGCGTTCCTGCCGGTCCAAAAGGTCGGCGACATCGGGACTGCCGCGATACTGGATCAGGTCGTTTTGATGCAGTTGGGACAGCAGGCGGATCACCTCATCCTGTCCCGGAGCGGCGGCGTCATGGCTGGCGGCCAGCTTTTGCCACACCTCATCCACCGTGCGTTCGCCATCAAAGCCGCCCACAATCATCCATGCCGCAGGGGTGAAGCGGTGGATGCGGCCGGAGGAAGGATCATGCAGCACATACCACGCTTGCCCGCGATAGCGATGCCGAGTGATCCGCACATGGGCACGAAGGCGCGGGCGCAAGGGGGCCACGCGATACCAAAGCGTTGAGAGGAACCCTTCCGCCATCCCGCGCCCCTACGGCTGCCATGTCCACAGCGTGCGGCGCGCCCAATCCACCATCCGCCGCGACCAGACCCAGACCACGCGGGCCTGTCCCACCTCCAGCTTCGCCGCCCCTTCCATCCCCGGACGCAGGCCCTGCGGCGGGGCGTCCAAGGCAGCCTCGACGCGGAAGGTATTGGCACCTTCGCGCGCCTCGGCCAGTGGGGTGATGCGGGTGACGGTCAGCGCCAGACCGTCGGATGGCTGCCCCGCCAGCGCCACCACGCCACCCATCCCCGCCGTCACATAGCGCAGGTCACGCTCATCGACGAAGATATCCACGCGGTAACGGTCCAAGGGGGCCACCTCAAACAGCACTTCCCCCAACTGCACGGGCGCGCCGAGCTTTTGGCTCAGATCCCCCGTCACGATCACCCCGTCGATGGGGGCAAGCAGCCTTGACCGGGAAAGCTGCGCTTCGGCGAGGTCTGATTGCGCGCGGGCTTGGGCGATTTGCGCCTCCAAGAGCGCCACCTGTGCGCGGTCTTTCTTGGCCAAAGCCTCACGCGATTGGCTGGACAGGCGATCCATCTCGGACCGCCAGCGCAGCGCCTCAAGCCGCAGGTCGGCCTCATCCAGTTGCACCAGAACGTCGCCCTTTTGCACCTGATCCCCGGCACGCAAAGGCGCTTCGGCGATGAAGCCGGCATAGGGGGCGACGACGGCGCGGTTGACCTCTCCGCGCAAGACCGCATCGGCCTGCACGCGGAATACCCCCGTGGCGGTGGCCCCACCGACGATCACCCCCAACGCGACCAAAGCGCCCAGCTTCCACGACATATGGCGCGGCCCCAGCACCCGGCCCAGCACATGCCCCAGCCCATCCACCAGACGCCCACCGATCCAGCGGCGATTGCGGCGTTTGAGTTCCAGCACCGGGCCGATCAGGGCGGCAATCGCCTCGGCCATCGCCTTGTCATCTTCGGTAAAGGGGCGGTCGTCGCGGCGTTCGACACTCATCGCGCCCACGGGGCCGTTCGCTTCCGACAAGGGCACCGTCAGCATATTCCGGGTGCGCGATCCCCTGACGTGGTCCGCATGCGCCACCGAAATCGCGGTGGACAGCGACGCCAAGGGGGGATGGCTGACCGGGGCCATCTGGTCAAAGCATTCCTCCATCGCGGCTTCAACCGAATCCACGATCTCGGCCCGTTTTCGAAACCACGCCGAATAGGACAGCGCGAGCAGCCGCACGCGGGGATGCCGCGCCCGCCCACGGACCATGCCGATGCTGACCTGATCCGCACCCAAGGCCGTCTGCGCCTCATTCACGATGGCCATGGCGGCGGCTTCGGGTTTGGCATGTTCCGACGCCACCGCCAGAATATCCAAGGCCACCGCAGACCGCCGCAACCGCGCCGCTGTTTCCGTGGCCGCATGTTCCCAGCCATGCGCCGCCAGCCAGCCAGAGGCCCAATGCGCCTCGCGCAGCGCCAATTGGGCTGTCTCATCGCTGCCGCCCGGCAGGTCCAGCACCACCACGGCAGCAGGGGCTTGGCCCGGACCCATCTGCACCGGATAGGCGGCGACCATCCCGCCCTCCACCACCAGCGCGGCAGGACGGCCCGAGGACAGCACCTTTTCCGCCGCCGGGGCAAAGCGGCTGACATCGCGGCGCGGGTCGGGGACGATGGCCACCGGGGTAAAGGCCCCCCCCTGCGGCAGCATCAAGACGCCCAAGGTGCAGCCCGGAACCCGGCCCATCAGAATGGCCAGCCATGCGGTAAAGCGCGCCGCATCATTGCGCGCGGTGACGAAAGCGGACCACAGGCTGCGGTCCAGCCCAACTGGCGCGCGCAGGTCGGCGGCAGTGCTCATGTCACGGCGGCCCGGTTATTCCCCAAGCGGCCCATGGCGTTTCTCATGCTCGTCGATCAGGCGGACCATCATGTCGCGCAACCGCTTGGCGGCATGGGGCGACATCACGATGCGGTGGTGCAACTGCACCTTCAGCCGTTCATTCCCCATGTCCCAACTGTCATTCAGGCCAAAGTTCAGCACCACCTCTTCGCGGGTCGAAGTGCCGTTGGTCACGTTGCAATAGCTGGATTTCAACTGCGAGGTGTCGAATTGCACCTGACTGGGCGGCAGGGTCGTCGCGCGGGTCACGGGCGCGGCGGCAGGTTCAGCTTCGGTCTTGGCCGCGGGTTGCGGGGTCTTTGCCATGGGTCTTCCTTTGGTCTTCAACGGTCGGGCATGTGCAGCGGGCTGGCCAGCGGCACGGTCGTTTGCGGCGCGGCTTGCGCGAGGGTCGTCGTGTTGGGCTGGTCGATCCAGCCGACCGTGCCATCTTCCAGCGGAATATCGGCCCCGTCCAGCGACAAGGACTTGATCCTGATCTTGCCGGTGCCGCGCCCGGTCCCGGCAGGCCGGGCAAAGGCGATGCAAGCCAGCACCGCAAGTTCCGGCAAAAGCGACGGCAGACCCGTCACGCGCAATTCTGCCTCACCCACGTCAGGGCGGTCGTTCAGCGTCACCTCAGCCCCTTCGACAGTGCCCAAGACCCCGCCCAAGGACAGCGCGCCCCGGTCATAGTCCAGCACCAGCCGCACATCGGATGCGGCCCCCCCAAGGCCCGAGAAGCGGAAGCCGACGTAGCCGCCAGACAGCGCGGCGGGGTCGATCAGCCGCGTGCCGGGAGTGGATGCGCCAAAGCCCGACACCACCACATCCATCAGCGCCGGGGGCTCCTCGGCCAGACCAAGCTGCACGCCAAGATCAATCCGCACCGGACCCGACGGGCCATCCGGCGTCACGGCGGGGGCATCGGTCACAGGCTGGCCGTTGATCGACAGGGTGCGCACCGTCAGCCCTGCGCCTGCAATCTGATCGCCTTGCAAGACCCGGATGCGGAACAGGTCCAGCGTCCCGGCGGGCAGCGGTTGTTCTGACCGCACCGTCACGCGCATCACCGGGGGCTTGCCCTCAGCGGTCGCGACATTGCTTTCGACGGTGATGCCAAAGGGCAGGCACACGCCCTGCACCGCATCAATCAAGGACAGGGTGCCGGAACGATGCGTCACCTCAAGGATGATCTCGCGCACGCCGCCATCCGACAGGAACAGCACCGGCACGATCTGGGCCAATGCGCCCATCGACGGGCTGCCACCGGGGACAGAAGCCAACGCCCCCGGCCCGGTGACCCGCGTCAGGCGCAAGGCGGGCAAGGTCACGGGTGGCACCTGCACGGGCTGGCTTTGAGGGCGCGCAAATTCGGCGAGGATCGGCGTCTGGCGCAGCGGCAGCGCAGCCTGCGGGGCCGTCACGGCTATGTCGAACCGCGCGATCCCGGTCAGGCCATCGGCATCGCGCACCTCGACCAGCACCACCGTTGCGCCTGTGCGGCCTGTCGTATCGGCGCGCAGGGTGCCCGTCACCGGGTCAAGCGTGACCCAATCCGGGGCCGACAGCAGGCGATAGGACAGCGCCGCAGCGGGGGTGTCATCATCCTGACCCAGCAGCGCCAGTGCCAACGGCTCACCTTCGACAAAGGCCAGACGGCGGCTGGCCAACACGGGGGCCGCGCGGACGGTGACGGTCAGGGATTGCTCGGCGCTCAGCCCATCGGCATTGGTGACCGACAGGGTGACGCGGAACGCCCCGGCGCGGCCTGTGCTGTCACCCGACAGACGGCCTGTCGCCGGGTCAACCACGATCCACTCCGGCCCCGACACCATGCGGAACACTAGACGATCCGCCGGATCGGGACGCGCGGGCGCAATCACATCCAGCGACAGCGCATCGCCGCGCACCAGCGTGACATCGGCCACGGACAGCACCGGGCGCACGTTGACGTCTATGGTCAGCGTGATCTCATCGGTCAGCCCATCGGGGTCGGTGACGCGGAAGGTCGCGCGCTGTTCGCCGCCCCTGCCGGTGCTGTCGCCGGTGACAAGGCCGGTCTTGGGATCAACGCTGATCCATGCAGGCCCCGCGACCCGTTCAAACCGCAACGCCCCTGCGCCAAGGTCAAGGTCCGTGGCACTCAGCGGCAGGGACAGCGTCTGGCCTTCGATCAGGGTGACCGACGAGCCCGCCAGCACAGGCCGCGCGTTGATGTCGACGGCCACATCGGCCTCGGCGCTCAGGCCATTCTGGTCGGTGACGGACAGGCGCACCACCGCCTCGCCGGGGTGGCCACGGCTGTCACCGGACAGCGCCCCGGTCGCGGGATCAACGGTGATCCATGTGGGACCAGAGACCTTGGCAAAGGTGAATTGGGCAGACGTTGAGTCTGCATCGCGGACAGTGGGCGCAAAGGCCAGCGCCGCGCCTTCGGTCAGGGTGACAGCGCCACCCGTCAGGACCGGCACGGCAAGAACGGTGACCGTCAGCCTGCCCATGCTGGTCAGACCGTCACGGTCGGTGACGGATACCACAACCTCATGCCGCCCGACGCGGCCCGCGCTGTCGCCGCTGACCTGACCCGTCACGGGGTCGAAGGTGATCCACGTGGGGGCCGACACCAGAGCCAAGGTCAGATCGGCCACAGGCCCGTCCGCATCGGTCGGGCTAAAGGTAAAGGCCAAGGCCCCGCCTTCGACCAAGGACAGGCCACTGTCCGTCACACGCGGCACAGCGTTGACGTCCACAATGACGTCAGCCTCAGCACTCAGCCCGTTTTGGTCGGTCACGGACAGGCGCAGCGTGGCCACGCCGGAATTGCCGGTGCTGTCGCCGCTGAGCGCGCCAGTGACTGGGTCAACGCTGATCCATGCCGGGCCTGACACCTTGGCAAAGCGGAATTGGCCTGCGACCGAATCCGCATCGGTGACGCCGGGAATAAAGGCCAGCGCGGCCCCTTCGGTCAGGGTGACAGCGCCGCCCGTCAGTTGCGGCTGATCCTGCACCAAAACCGTGATGTCGGCCTGCACGGACAGCTTGTCAGCGTCCGTCACCTCAACCCGCAGGACATGCGTGCCGGTGCGCCCGGTGCTGTCGCCGCTGATCGCGCCGGTGGCGGTATCAACCGTGACCCAATCGGGACCGGACAGCTTGCGGAAGGTCAGGGCAGACACCGGCGCATCGGCATCGCTGGCGGCGATGGTTTGCGTCAGGGCCGCGCCTTCGATCACGGTAAAGGTCTGGGCAGCCAGCACGGGGCGGGCGTTGACGTCGACGCGGAACGTTCCCTCAGCGCGTAGTCTATCGCCATCGGTCACCGCCACAGTCACGGTCACAGCGCCGGGGTGGCCTGTGCTGTCACCCGTGACTGCCCCCGTCACGGCATCAACCGAAATCCAATCCGGCCCCGCCACTTTGACGAACCGCAGGTCAGCGGTCGGGCCATCCGCATCCGTCGCGCTGACAGAGTGGGCCAAGGCATCGCCCATCACCAGCGATGTGTCGGTCAGCACCAGCACAGGGCGGGCGCGGACGGTGATCTTGGCCTCAGCCTCGGCCGACAGGCCTTGGGCATCGGTGACGCGCAGACGCAGCGTGGCAAGACCGACCTGCCCTGTCGTATCGCCGCTGATCACGCCTGTTGCCGCGTCAACGCTGATCCATGCAGGACCAGAGACTTTCTCAAACCGCAGGTCCGCCGCCGGGCTGTCGGCATCAGTGACCGCAGGGGTCAGGGCCAAGGCCGCGCCTTCGACCACAATCTGATCGGTCAGCGACACTAGCGGCACCGCATTGACGCGGACGCTCAGCGTGCCCTCAGCCGCCAGACCATCGGGGTCCACCACCCGGATCGTCACTGGCACCGTGCCGACATGGCCCGTCGAATTGCCCGACAAGGCCCCGGTCAAGGCATCGACGCTGATCCAATCCGGCCCCGCAATCTTGCTGTAGCGCAGGCTGGCGGGGGCAGAATCCGCGTCAGTGGCGCTGATCGCATGGGACAATGTCGCCCCTTCGGTCAGGCTGGTATTGGTCAACGCCAGCACAGGCCGCGCGCGGACCGTGACGGTGACCGTGGTGCTGGCGGACAGACCCGCCTCATCCATCACGGTCAGCCCAAACGAGACGGCCCCGACCTGCCCCGTGGAGTCGCCCGTCACCTCACCCGTCGCGGCATCCACGATCAGCCATGCGGGCGCTCCGGCAGCCAAGGCAAAGGTCAGATTGCCCGCCGCGCTGTCAGGGTCAACAACCAGCGGCGTGATCGACAACGCCTCACCCGCCACCAGCGTGACATTGCCCGCGCTGATCTGCGGCGCGACGTTCACATCGACAGCAAAGGTCCGGGTTGCGGTCAGGCCATCCGGATCGGTCACGGTCACGGTGACATCGAACACGCCCACCTGACCCGCCGTGTTGCCGGTCACCGCACCCGTCACCGGGTTGATGCTGATCCAATTCGGCCCTGCCGTCTTGGCGAAGAGCAGCCCTGCCCCGCCATCCTCATCGCTGGCCGAGACGGCATGGACCAAGGGCGCGCCTTGGGTCACCGCCACATCCGACACCGACAACACCGGGGCCGACCGGACGGCGATGACATAAGACCGCTCACTGCTGGCCCCCACCGCATCGCGCACCGAAATCCGTACGGTCCGGTCGCCCACGGTGGTGGGGGTCCAGTCCAGACGGCCCGTCGCCGGGTCAAGGGTCGCATCCGACGGCCCATCTTCCAGCGTAAAGCGCAACTCCCCTGCCGCGGCATCGGGATCACGCGCCACGGGCGTGACCGTAACCGGCGTGCCCCGGGCAACCACGCGCCGCGCGATGGCATCAATCGTGGGCGCATCGTTGACCGGATCAATCGTGACCGTCAGCTTGGCGGTGTTCGACCGGTCCACGCCATCAAACAGGCGATAGTCAATCTCGACCGTCCCGGTCTGGTTCGGCGCGGGGGTGTAGCGGAACACCCCATTGCCCAAGGCAAGCAGACGCGCGCCGCCAAGGTCAGACAGAACCTCAAGGATCAGGGGATCGCCTTCGGCATCGCTGTCATTGCCAAGGATGTTGATGTCAACCTGCGTATCCTCATCCGTCCGGGCCGTTTCCCCTGCCGCGACAGGGGCCGTGTTCGGCGCTAGACCGAGCAGACGCACATCATCCACCCGGGCCGAGGCATCGCGCGCGCCCAGACCGATCAGGTCAAAGGACAGCGTCACCGCATCAGGCCGCACCGCCAGCCCAGTCAAGTCCAGCGTAACCACCAATGCGCCGCCCACATCGGCAATGCCCACCGCGGCAGAGGTATGGCGCGTGCCATCGGCCTGAATGTTCAGCACCGCATCAGTGCCGGTCAGGCTAGCGATGGCGGGCAGGATCGGGGTCGTCGTCCCGGCCTCAAACAACGCAACCTCAAAGGCATCGGGGGCGGACCCGGCAATCGCCTTCAGCGTCAGCCCCGACAGGCGGAACTGGATCGCGGTTGCTGCGGCGGGCAGCTTGAAGGTCTGGCTCAGCCCCGACATGGCGCCAAGGTCTTCGGTCATGACCACCGCACCCCCCGTGACGGCCACATTGCCGCTGGTGGTCCAGCCGGTCAGGCCGCCCGCGAAATCGCCGTTCTGGAAGTCGGTGGCCACCACAGCCGCCGCAGCAATGGGGGCCGCCGCAAAGGCTGCCGCCACGGCACCGGGGGCCACGCCAAGGCCAAAACTTTCGGGCTTGGCCTCTGGCACCACCACAGGGGTCGCACCGATATCGCTGGCCGAGGGTGCGCGGCGCATTCCGGTATCGAGGATGCCCGTCATCAGATACCCCGGCCCCGTCGGATCGACGAGATCGGATAGACCCATGACGTTGCCCATCTCGTGCATCAGGACGGTCAGCAGGTCCACACGCCCCGCCGCAGCCCCCCCCGCCAGCGCCTGCCAGACATGCGGCGCGCCGGGAACGGGGGCGAATTCCTCTGCCGTGCCGGGGGTGGCGTCGATGAACCAGCCGTTGCCGGCTGCATCCCGGTCCAGCGTGATGATCCGGCCTTCGGAATAGGCCAGCTTGTCGCCCTCAAGATCAGCCACCCGGATTTCAAAACCATCGAGCAGGTCGGAAGCGCCGCCCACCAGCGCCTTGTCGATCCAGATGCCCTCGGCCACTTCGGCCAGTGCCTGTGCCTCGGCCACCGTCAAGGCGACCTGCCCACCCGTGCCGACTGTGGCGGCAGTCTGGTTCGAACCAACGGCCACAAGGCGGATGTCATCGACCACCATGACAACGGACACGGCATCGCCAAGTCCCAAAAGCTGCGCGCTTTCAAGGAAGTCGAGCAGCACGCCCGCCGGTGTGGTCGCGGGTTTGCGTTCCAGCCCGATGTTCTTGATCGTGACGTTGGCGACTTTGCCGATCACCTCTGGCGGGATTTGGAAGGTGGCGGTCTGACTGGAGAACAGGCCCGGCTGGAAGATGAAGTGGTTCGCCGTGGCAGGTGTATCGGTCTTGGGATCAATATAGGTCGCCTGCGCGACATAGCTGGCCCCGTCGACCAGTTGGAACGTCACCTCGGCCCGGAAATCATCGTTGACGTTGACGGGGATGAAGGCGTCAAACTTCAACTGCTGCACACCCGTCGGGATATACATGCGGTTATGGGTGATCTTGTCCACCTGACCGACAGCGTCGATCATGTTCAGGATCGCCTTTTGCGGGTCGAAGTGGTTGCCAAGGACCGTGAAACCGCCATCGGGGGTGAAGGTCTTGACCAGTTCCTTCAGCGCCTGACTGCCGCCCATCACCAGACCGAAATCAGCCTTGGTGTCCACTGTCGGGAAAAGCTGCGACAAGAAGGTGCCAAGGTTCTTCTGGCTCAGCGACGTCACGCCCGAAACATGCTTCAACCGCGCCTCACGGTCGGTTTCGGTGTTCAGGGGCGTGTCGGTCCGCACCGGGGTCTTGAAGATCAAGGCCAGCGGTCCCGCCCCGCCTGACAGGGTAAAGGCCCCCAGATCAAAGGCGGGCTTCTTCGGGTCCGTCTCGCGCGCCTTGTCCCAGTCCTTCTTGAACTCGGCCAGATACTCTTTGACAACATCGGTGCCCGAGGCCCATTTCAGCACGCCGTCCAGTATCTTGATCAAAAGATCCAACTGCGCCTGATCGTCGATGATGAAATCCACCAAGGCATCTGCGGTGGCCCCGAACTTGGCGGCAGTCATCAACTCGTTGCCGTCATCGTCGACCAGCGAGAATATCTTCTTGCCGTCGGCATCCAAGGCTTCCTTGATCGTGCCGCCTTTGACCTTGGCCACGTTCTGGCGCGCCATATCGGCCTTTTTGTCCGGATCAAGCGAGAATTCCCAAGCCGGATTCTTCACGCGGTCCAAGGCCTTGGTCAGCCAGCGGTCAATCATCGGCTTGGCCGCACGGCCCGCTACGTCCAGAACCTCACCGATCCAGTTCTGGTTCATCAAGAACAGGCCAGTGATGTCGATCGGGCCATCCAGACCCATGTTTTCCGGCATCTTGCCGGTGAACAGGTCGAAGGTGAAGCTGACACCTTCATCCACCTTGTCGCCATCGTCGATGCCGCCATGCATCGACCACCCCGGCAGGTCGTAATGCAAGGGGAAGCGGCCCAGATCGGCGGGCAGGTCGGGAATGGACCCTATGGCCTTTTTGGCACTGCCAAAGAAGCCGCCTGACTTTTCCAGCTTTTGCTTGGCATCTGCCAGTGCGGCGGCTTTCGCGGCCTCTGGCGTGGCCTGGCTGGTCCGGTACTTGCCATAGATGTCATCCAGCAACCATTTCAGGTAGTTGGAAAACGCATGCCGCGTGCCTTGGCTGAAATCGCCGTTGAACACGCTGGGCACGGCGGCATAGGGCACAGGGATCTGCTTGGTCGGATCGGCCGGGTCTTTCATGAAACCCAACGAGGGGCGGTCCACCTCGGTGTTGTCGAAATCAAGCGGAGTGCGGACCTTGTCGGTCACCGCGTCCAGAATTTTCGGATCGCCCGCCACGCGCGAGAAGTAGAAGCCCACGCCCAGTGCCTCGTTCCGGTTGGTCGAGGTGTAGGTTTCGTTGCCATAAAGCGGATTATACCCCGCCGCCGGGAAATAGCGGTCAAGCTGGGATTTGATAATGGTCCACGAGCCCGTCTCGAACGTGATGGGATCGACGCCATACCAAGGCTGCTTGGTGAACTTGTTCGAGAAGAGCGCGGTAAACTCTTCCATGATCCCCGGATCAGCCGACGCGCCCACGGGCACGCCCTCATCCCCGGCGGTGCGCCAGATCGCCTCGCCGCCAAGATAGAGCGCGTTGACATCCGCCGTGCCCATATACCAGTTCGTGATCCGGCTGTGGGGGGTGGCAAAGAGGTCATCGGAAATGAAGCCCGGCACGTTCAGCGGCTTGTCGGCGGCATCCTTGGTAAAGCGGATTTCGACATCCGGCACGCCCTTGGGGCTGGGCAGTTTGTCCTTGCCGTCCTTTTCGGTCGGAATGGCGGTCCCGTTCGGCGTGGTGGTCTGGGTCAGCTTGATCGACCCTTCGACCGCTGCCCGCACGGTCCCGGCACTTTCCTCAGCGGTTTCCTGGAAATAGTTGTCGGCGAAGTCGATGTTGGACCAGACCTGAACGTTCGGGTCCTTGAAATCATCCCAGGCAATTTCCGCGATTTGCAGACCCATGAGGCTGGCAAGCTTGTAAAAGACGGTGGACACCGCCTCGGCAGCCTCGGCCCCCTTCAGGATCAAACCGCCCAGGAACGGGTTGGCGACCGTGACCACCCTGCCCACCACCTTGGCCACCTTGAGGTAACTGTCGACGATCTTCTTGAACTCGACCTTCAGCGTGTCCTGCTTGAAGTCATGCGGGTCCAGCGTGGTCATGTGAATGTCGATGTTTTTCCCAGCCGATTCCGGGAAATAGGTGCCGATCCGCTGGATCACCTCAGAGTTCACCACCGTGCCACGGCTGTGGCCGATAAAGTGCATCGGGCTGTCAAAGATATTGGTCTTTTCGTTCAACCACACGAGCGAGGCAAAGAACGCATCCGCCGCCGCCTCAGCAAAGCCTGCGTCAGATATGTCGCTTTCGCGATACCAATCCATCACGAGCGTCAACGCCGTGCCGCGTGGCAACGAGGCGGGCACGGCAGGCGCAGTGGCAATCCGCCCGCCGACCGGCTTGGTCGGATCATATTCGTGGAATCTGCCGGTCTGGCGGTTGTAGACAAGGATGGTTCCGCCGCCCGAACCCTCGCTCACCACCTCGGCATTGGCCAGCCAGGCGGCCAGCGTGGACTCGTTCAGTGGCGTGTTGGCGTAATCCGGCATCGGGCTGATCTGGAAACCGTGGGTCAGCACGTTGACGGTGGAAAACTGTGTCAGATTGTCAATCACCGGTGGCGTTTCAAACACGGCATCGGCGCGCAATTCGCCGCCCGCCCGCGCGACGGCGACGCCCCAGTGATAGTCTTGGCTGCCAGTCAGAATCCGGCTCAGGCCCTTGGACACCTCAATGACCACGGCGGTCCGCAACTCTGCCCCGCCGGTCACATCGGCGGCGGTCAGGGCGCGTTCGGACTCGATCTTGCCGTTCGCGCCAAGCACGTAATACTTGCCGCTTTCAAAGGCGAATGACCCGATGCTTTGGCGCGTGTTGATCAAGCGCCATGTGTTGTAATCCTCGGCCTCGGTCGGGCTTGAGGCGAGGAACGCCCGATCCCGCGCCGCGTCACCGGGGAACAGCCCCGCGCCCGGCCCTTGGGTGGACACAAACAGATCCAGCTTGAAGGTGTTGGACCCGATCTTGCGCGGATCAAGATGCGCCTCAAACTTCAGGGGATCGACAGTGCCGGTGCCATTGACCACCGTCACGCCGGTTGGGCGCACCAGTTCCACCAAGGCTTCGTCCTGAATGTCCAGACCGCGCCCGTAGAACAGGATGTCCAGCGGCGTGCCGTAAATGTCCCGGCGTTGGTCGGTGAACACGCCCTGAAGCTCGTGATACCCAAGCTTCAGGTCAATCGGAACGATCCGGTTGCGCCCAAGGGTGCCGCCCTGCACTTGCAGGTCCGAGGCCTTGATCGCCTCTTCCACCCGCAGCGTCACCAGCGATCCAGAACGGCGGAAGTTCGCGATCAACTGGCTGCCATCCGGCCGCATCGCCAGTTCGGTCAGGAATTGCCCGTTGATCGGGCTGGTCGATCCGACCAGCCCCGCCGTGCCGTATTCATATTGGTAGGTGTGGGCCTTGTTGGCGTCGGCCCATGCCTTCTGGTCAAGATTGAACGGGTTGCGGATCAGGCCGATCTTGTTGCCCAACTCGTGCCGGTTCTCGATCTCATAGGCCAAAAGATAGTCGGTCATCGTCAGATAGCGCGACAGATCGTAGTCGGCGACAAAGGCATAGGTCATGTCGGGCGACAGTTCGACCGCCACCGGATAGCGGATGTCCAGATCATACCGCTGCGGGGTGGCGCGGCGGTAACTGTCGATGATAAACTCCCCGATAACAATCGGTGAATACGCCACCCCGATGGTGCGCGCGTTCAGTTCCAGCGGTTGACGGGTGTCGCTGGAAGTGTCGGTCAGAGCCGGAACCTTGGTCACCGTGGCCGCGTAGTTTTCGGGATCGTCGCTGGTCACCTGGATCGTATAGAACCCGCTGCGGAAATCGCCGCGCGACACAAAGACCAGCCGGTTCGGATCACTGGACGCGTCGATGTCATAGGGGTCAAGCCCGGCGTCCAACGCCTTGATGACCTTGTGGAAGGTGGGCTTGCCGCGATCCGACGGATCGACGTTGACCACATAGATCTTGCCCTGCGGCGCGGTCGTGCGGTTGCGCGCCCAGCTTTGGTTGCCGAACATGCCAGAGAAGGGCACCGCCACATAAAGCTTCTTGCCATCGGCTGACAGTTCCAGATCGTTGATCTTGCCCTGCACATTGGCGATGGCTTCTGCCGGGATCGGCAGGCTGATCTGTTCACCCTTGAGGTAAGTCGACGATCCGGGGCGCAGGTCGATGACATGCACCTTGCCTGCGCCTGCAGCATAAAGGAAATTGCCGTCACCCGACAGCGTCAGCTTCCCAACCTCACCGCCCGGCACCTTGATCATGCTCATGCCGGTGTCGTCGGGGTTCACGTCGAATTGCCGCAGCATCAGCATGTCAACGACCGCGATGCCCTCTTTGGTCGAGATGAAGGCCGCCGAATTGTCGGCGGCAAAGACGACATCGTTCGGCCAATAGTTCAGAACACCGCCCTGCCCCCAGATCGGGATATTCTTGACCAGTTCGGTCTGTTCCGGCCCGGTGGGCGAGGCCCCTTCGGGCGCGACGTCGAACACCTGCAACACCATCTGCGACACGCCACCCATTGGCGTTGTGCCGCCCACCGCCGCATAGCCGCGCGTGTTCTTGATCTGGATGGGTTGGCTTGCCGTGCCCTTGCTGCCTTCGGTCCAGCCATTGAAAGACCCGTTGGCGGCACCCGGATCAGGCCGTTCAAAGGTGATGCGGGCCTTGGTCAGCAGGATGTCCTGCGGCACTTCGATCGAGAAACTGGCGATGCCGGTGGTCTGGTCCATCGTCACATTCTTGAAATCCGCCCCGGTGACGTAGCGGGTGAAATTGCCGATGGCGAACTTGATCCGGCCATCCTTGACGTCCGACCCGAAGAACCCGCCCAAGGCGCTGTTGTCGGGGTAGAACATGTTCTGGCCGGTAAACTTCAGCGTGACGGCAGAGCCTGAAATCTGCGGCGTGACCGATTGGATTTGCGGGTCCGCGCCTTTGGCCGGGGTCAGGCTGCCCTTGGGCGACACCACGCTGAGGGTGATTTTGTCCGCCGGATTGCCCGCCGGAATGTCACGCTCCAGCGCTTTCTCGTAATCGGCCCCGTCAAGGTATTTTTCGTAAATCTTCACCCGGTCGGTCTGGCTGAGCGCATAGAAGGCAACGCCCACGCCGATCAGACCGATGCCCACCGCAGCCCCGGCCAGACCGCCCGTCGCGGCAAAGGCGATGCCCAGACCCACCGACACCCCGGCCATCGCCAGCCCTGCGGCAGAGGCCCAGGCAAAGCCGTCACGGATCGGCTGGTTGGCCTTGGCGACAAGGATCGACCCTTTTTCCGACAACCCCGGGAAGGGCGGCGAGGCTGTGCGCGCCACGCCGTTTTCATCCACGCGGCCCGTATCGACCAGACGCCAGATCTTGCCGTATTCCCCGCCCGAAATCTGGGTGAAGTCATCCAGCACAAAGAACAGCACCTGATCGCCGGGTGCGGCAACAGAGGCATCGACCTTGGCCCCCATCTGGATGGGGCCAGACAGGTTGCCGCCCGCAATCTCCAGCGTTGCGGCTTGCAGGAAGGTAAAGGCGGGCGGCACCGCAACCTCAAGCGCCGCCTCTTCAACCGCCGTGACCGTGACCGTTGGCGTGCCGTCCAACTGCCCCGCGCCAAAGGCCATCTCAATGCCTTCTGGCGTCAGGATCGCGCCGCCCGTGGCGGGGATGGCGGCAGAATTACCCTCAACCGGGGGGGCGACGGTGACTTCGATCACCTCTTCCGCGCCACGGTAGATGATGGTGACGCAGGTCTTGCCTGTGCCCACCGCCCGAATCAGGCCGGTGTCACTGACGCTGATGATGTCGTCATTGCCGCCGACATAGACCACGCCATCGGCCTTGTTGATGTAATCCAGCAGCCCTTTGCCCAATTCGGTGACGATCTGCCGCTTGCCGCCCGAGGGCAGAATGGTGACCGCGTCAGGATAGGCATCAATCCCGAAAATCTGCGCGATGGCCCCGTTGGCGTCTGTGGCGCTGCCCACCGACATGGCCGTCGCCGCCGCCACCCCACCACGCCGGGCAGTGATGTAACCATCACCATCGGCAATCGCGGTCACAAGGCCAGCGTCGGACACCCGCACGACATTCGGGTTCGACGAAGTGACGCTGACATAGTCAAACGGCAGCACCACATCGGCCTGATCGGCGAATTGGCCGATGACGACGATGGGGCTGACCTCACCCGCCGCGTCAAAGGCATAGTCGCGCATCAGGAAGGACAGCTTCAGCAGTTCCGCATCAGAAACTGTCAGGTCCAGCGCGATTTCCCCGGTGGCGGCAAAGCCATCATCTGCCACCAGCGTGATCCGCGCCACCCCGGCAAAACCCGCATCCGGCCGCACGCGCAGGAATTGGCCATCGGGGGTGAAACTCGCCGTCACATGCTCGGTCGAGGCGATGCGGAAGAACACCGGATCGCCGTCCGGATCACGCGCGACGTCGGAGAGTGTGACCAGTTGCGCAAGGTCCACATGTGTAAACAGCACCGGCAGGTTGGCCGCGACCGTTGGGGCCGCATTGCGACGGATGCCGAAGTTGACGTTCAACACCTGACGGTCCTGCGCGTTCACCGCGCCATTGCCGTCGATGTCCGTGCCAGCCCCCGCCAGACGCAAGAGGTCACTGTCCAACCCATCCACCGCGCCATCGGCGTTCAGATCGCCGCCAAGGCCGAGCGTCAGGGTAAACGCCCCTGTCCCGCCGATGTCCAGCCGATGCAAACCACCCGTGGTAAAGCTGTATAGCGCCACATTGCCGCCCGGACCGCTCCGCTGCGACAAAAGCTGCGCCCCGGTGATGACCGGCACCGCGCCCGCCGCATCAGTGGCCACGCGCAGGATCAGACGGCCACCGGCGGCGG
>NKIT01000181.1 GCA_002256185.1 Rhodobacteraceae bacterium PARR1
CCGATGCCGTGCGTGAGGTATTTGAAAACCTGTGGGGCGTGCAGATCGACAATGAACCTGGCCTGCGCATCCCCAACATGCTGGATGCGGCGGTTGAGGGCACGTTCAAGGGCCTGTATTGCCAAGGCGAAGACATCCTGCAATCCGACCCCGACACCAAGCACGTCGCGGCGGGTCTGGCGGCGATGGACTGCGTGATCGTTCATGACCTTTTCCTGAACGAAACCGCCAACTACGCCCATGTGTTCTTCCCCGGCTCGACCTTCCTCGAAAAGGACGGCACCTTCACCAACGCCGAACGCCGCATCAACCGCGTGCGCAAGGTGATGGCCCCGAAGCAGGGCTATGCCGATTGGGAGGTGACCCAGATGTTCGCGCAAGCCATGGGCGCGAATTGGAACTACACCCACCCCAGTCAGATCATGGACGAAATCGCCATGCTGACGCCGTCTTTTGCCGGGGTCAGCTATGAAAAGCTGGAAACCATGGGCTCGATCCAATGGCCCTGCAATGAGGCGCATCCCGAAGGCACGCCCCTGATGCACGTCGATGGCTTCGTGCGCGGCAAGGGTAAGTTCATCCGCACCGAATATGTCGCCACCGATGAAAAGACCGGCGGGCGCTTCCCGCTACTTTTGACCACCGGGCGGATCCTGTCGCAATACAACGTCGGCGCGCAGACCCGCCGCACGGAAAACGTGGTGTGGCATGCCGAGGATGTGCTGGAAATCCACCCGCATGACGCCGAATTGCGCGGCGTGCGCGATGGGGTGTTCGTGAAACTGGCCAGCCGTTCGGGGGAAACCACGCTGCGGGCCAAGATCACCGACCGCGTCTCGCCGGGGGTGGTTTACACCACCTTCCACCACCCGACGACACAGGCCAACGTCATCACCACCGACTTCTCGGATTGGGCGACCAACTGCCCGGAATACAAGGTGACGGCGGTTCAGGTCAGCCCGTCCAACGGCCCCACTGAATGGCAAGAGGATTACGCCGCACAGGCCGAAGCCTCGCGCCGCATTCTGGCGGCTGAGTGATGGAAACCGCCCGCCCCACCCCCCGCCTGAGCTTTGGCGCAGGCGGGATCGCAGCCGGGGAGCGTACCCTGCCCGAAGAGGTGGCGGTCGCGTTGTCCTTCAACGGCTCCACTCAGGCGGTGATGATGGCGACGCCCGCCGATCTGGTGGATTTCGCCTATGGCTTTGCCCTGACTGAGGGCATCGCCACCCCCGATCAGATTGAATCGGTCGAGGTGGTGGCAGCCTGCCGTGGGCTGGATGTGCAAATCTGGCTGACAGATGCCGCTGAACAGCGCCTCTCCGCGCGCCGCCGCACCATGGCGGGGCCGGTGGGCTGTGGCCTTTGCGGGATCGACAGCATCGAACAGGCGATGAAGCCGGTGGCCCATGTCGCGCCTTCGGCCTTTCGCATGACGCCCGCGCAGGTGCGGGATGCCGTGGCCAGCCTGACCAGCCGCCAACCGCTGCATGATCTGACCCGCGCCGCCCATTGCGCGGCCTTTTGGGCGGATGGGATCGTTGCGGCGCGCGAAGATGTCGGTCGCCACAACGCGCTCGATAAACTCGCCGGGCACCTGATCCGCCAGCCGTCACAACAGGGCGCGGTCGTCCTGACCAGTCGCGTTTCCATCGACATGGTGCAAAAGGTCGCCGCCCTCGGCGCGCCCGTCCTGATCGCCGTCTCTGCCCCCACCGCCCATGCCGTCGAATTGGCGGATGAGGCCGGGATCACCCTTATCGCCCTCGCCCGGTCTGACCGGTTCGAGGTTTTCACCCATTCCGACCGCCTGACGGAGAGCGCCGATGTCCGCTGACAAACTGGTCTACATGGCCAACCAGATCGCCAAGTTCATGGAAAGCAAGCCGCATGACGAAGGCGTCAGCCTGCTTGCAAGTCATGTGAACGATTTCTGGGAACCGCGCATGCGGCGCCAGTTCTTTGACATCATCGACGCTGGCGGCACTGGCCTTCGCCCGCTCGTGCTGGAAGCCGCGCCCTTGATCAAGCGCCCCGTGGCGGCCTGAAAAAAGCCCTTCTAAAGTTCCCCTTCATCTTGGCAAAAATACCCCACGGGGGGTGCGGGGGGTGTGAACCCCCCCGCTTCTGTCAGGTCAGGACTTGCGCCGCCCAAACATCCGCCGCCACCAACCGCGTGCGGAATCGGCAGTCTCCTCCATTTCAATGACAGCGGGTTCAATCATCCGCTCATGGAATTGCCGCCACATCGCGCGGATCAGCAGCACCAGCCCCAACAGCACCACCAGCAACACAAGATTGACCCACGGGATGATCGTCACATCCGGGCCGTCAACCTGACGCATGGCAATCGCGTTGGGAAAGATCGTGAACAACTGGTTGCGCCAGCCGTAATGTGTGACCGACACCCAGACCGGCGCGGCGGGGGTTGAAATCAACTCTTTCGCCTGTGTCTGGGTGCTGAAGCTGTCCATCTTGAAATAGGGCGGCCAGCCCCAGCCGGTATCTTCGTTGCGGTATTCCATGGTGCTGCCGTCCGGATAGACCGCGTTGATGAAGAAGATATCCCGACTGGTTGCAGCTGCGGTGCCGACATCATTCGCCGCCCAGAACCAACTGTTCTCACCAATGTCGATCCGGCGGTTTTCCGTGCCGACAATCCGCACGATGTCATGCTGCGGCAGGGTGTAGTGCAGGAACCCAAAGGCAAACAGTGCCACGATCCCAAACAATGTCCATTTCACATACCGCATCGCGCCCTCATTCAAAATTCAGGATCCAGACCAGCGCCATGACCACGGCGATGGGGATGATATAGACCAGCCACAGCAACCGTTTGCGCAGGCTGTGGCGGTGTGCGGCAAGGCCGCTGTCGATGTGGGCGTCACGCGCACCCGCGATGCCGCCCGCATCCCATTCCTTCTCCAACCGCTCGCGTTCCAAAGACCGCAGATAAATCGACAAGGCGACATACAGGACCGACAGCCCAAGCAGGCCAAAGACCGCGAGTTTGACGAAACCGATCATGACCACCCCACGATACTGCTGCTTTAATCTGCGCCTTGGCAGGGCGGCACCGCAAGGGGGCGTGCCGATTTTCCCTTGCGTCGCGGCGAAAGCCGGGCAGGCTGGGCGCATGATCGCAGATGCCCTCCTGACCCGGATCGACCACGCCCGCGCCGACCTGACCCGGTTGGCGCAAGACCTGATCCGCATCCCCACACTGAACCCGCCGGGCCGGAACTACCGCGTGATCTGCGATTATCTTTCCGCCCGTCTGTTGGCGCAGGGGTGGGCCGTAGAGATGATCCGCGCCATCGGTGCCCCCGGCGACAGCGATACCTTCCCGCGCTGGAACATGGTCGCGCGGCTCGACTCAGGCCGCGCCGGGGACTGCGTGCATTTCAACAGCCACCATGACGTGGTCGAAGTTGGCCACGGCTGGACCCGTGACCCGTTCGGCGGAGAACTGGACGGCGACCGCATCTACGGGCGCGGCGCTTGCGACATGAAAGGTGGCCTTGCCGCCAGCATCATCGCGGCAGAGTCCTTCATCGCCAGCCGCCCGGATTGGCGCGGCGCGATTGAAATCAGCGCGACGGCGGATGAGGAGTCCGGCGGTTACGGCGGCGTCGCCTATCTGGCCGAACGCGGCTATTTCAGCCCCGACCGCGTGCAGCATGTCATCATCCCCGAACCCTTGCACAAGGACCGCATCTGCCTTGGCCATCGCGGCGTCTGGTGGGCCGAGGTGGAAACCCATGGCCGCATCGCGCATGGGTCGATGCCCTTCCTTGGCGACTCGGCCATCCGCCACATGGGCGCGGTGTTGCAAGAGATCGAGGATCGGCTTTACCCCCTGCTGGCCACCAAGACGACCGCAATGCCCGTGGTGCCGCCACAGGCACGGCAATCGACGCTGAACATCAATTCCATCCACGGTGGGGAACCCGAACCCCTGCCCGGTGATACCAGCCTGCCTGCGCCCTGTGTGGCCGACCGCTGCCGGATCGTGCTGGACCGCCGCTTCCTGATCGAAGAGTCCCTGCCCGAGGTGAAGGCCGAACTGACCGCCGTGCTGGAACGGGTGAAAGCCCGCCGCCCCACCTTCAGTTACAGCATCCGCGACCTGTTCGAGGTGCAGCCCACCATGGCCGACCGCGACGCGCCCGTGGTCCGCTCTACCGCCGCCGCGATCGAGCGGGTCTTGGGCCAGGTGGCGGATTACGTCGTCAGCCCCGGCACCTATGACCAGAAACACATCGACCGCATCGGCAGGCTGAAAAACTGCATCGCCTACGGCCCCGGTCTGCTGCATCTGGCGCATCAACCGGATGAATGGGTCGGTGTGCAGGACATGCTGGACAGCGCCAAGGTGATGGCCTTGGTGCTGGATGACCTGTTGAGGTGACGGCCCGAGCGGGTGGCTTGCCCCATCGTTTGCGCAACACGAGGCCGAGTTCCAAAACCGCTGTGCCCAGCAAACCCGTCACAGACACCGCAACCGCTGCCACGGGTTGTGCAAGCGGGGTTTGCGGCGCTAAGGGGACCCTTGATCCACGTTTGAATTGCTGATTTTGAGGGCAGACCCTGACCCGGACCGTTCAATGATCACGCGCACCCATCTGAAAGGCGATGCCCAGTCCGAGGCGGTTTATTCGCCCTGCGAAAGCTATCGCTATCTTCTGACGCGCGTGTGGGATGCACGGGGACCGAAGGCGCTGTTTGTGATGCTCAACCCCTCAACCGCGACGGAATTCCAGAACGACCCGACGGTGGAACGCTGTGAACGCCGGGCGCGGACCTTGGGTTTTGGCGCGTTTCGCGTCACCAACATTTTCGCCTATCGCGCCACCGATCCGCGTGTGATGCGCGCGCAGGCAGATCCGGTCGGGCCAGAGAATGACGCGGCCATCCGCGAGTCAGCGCTGGACTGGGCGGACCGCATCATCTGCGCCTGGGGCACGCATGGCGCGCACCTGGCACGGGGTCCGCAGGTGGCGGCGCTGTTGCGGGCCACGGGCAAGCCATTGTTCACGTTGGGCCTGACGCAAGACGGCCACCCCAAGCACCCGCTTTATATCGGCTATGACTGCCAGCCCATGCTTTGGGCCTGACCGTCACAGCCCGCGCAGACCCACCATCCCGGCCTGCAATCCCGCCGCCCCGCTGATCCGCGCCAATTCCTGACCGTCCAGATAGACCAGCGCATCCGCGCCATCGTCACTGACCGTCACCTGCGGGTCGGGATGCAGCGTGGGATCATAGACCACGACCAACCGATCCTCAGCCGGGTCATAATCCGCAATCGTGCCGCCGCCTTGAATGTCGAACCGATCTGCCCCCGCGCCACCTGTCGCCACATCTGTGCCGATCAGATGCAGCAGGTCATCGCCATCGCCGCCGCTCAGGAAATCCGCCTCATCCCCTTGGCCAAACAGGCTGTCATTGCCTGCGCCGCCGTCCAGTTCATCGACCCCGTCACCGCCGATCAGGCTGTCTGCCCCATCGCCCCCGGCCAGCCCGCCCCCGCCAGCGCCGCCC
>NKIT01000007.1:0-50799 GCA_002256185.1 Rhodobacteraceae bacterium PARR1
CGCGGGGTGATCGTCTCAACCTCGAACCACGTCAGGAAATCGGCGGGCAGCGTCAGGGTGTGCGCCGGGGTTTCGGACGCAAAGCGCAGGGCGATCAGGTCAGAGGCAAAGCGGCGGGTCACGCGCGGCGCGTCAAATGTCCCTGTGGCCCCTTGGACTGTCTGCACCGCCAAGCGACCGCCCTGCCCGGTGCCTCCAGCCAAGGCCAAAATCACCGCCATCAGGCACAAAACCCAGACCATCCGCTGCACAATCCAGATCACGGATTGCAAACGCGGCCTCTCGTCCAGTTGAAGACCGTCGAGGCGCACAGGAATTTCGTCGTTTCGGGCGGTCATGTCGCGGCCTTCCTGCACATTGTCTGTGCGAACGCGCGCGGTAGATGCTGGTTCCGGCGGTTATGTGCGGTGAGCGGGGGAAGTTTTGAGAATTCAAGGGGGGGTTGGCACTATTTACTGAACGATCACGTTCATTTTATGGATTGCATACGGAATCGTTCAGGATATGTTGATTGCCAGAAGAACGACGCAGATGGAGACGCCGATGACATGCACCAACGGATGATCGCCTGACCCGAGTTTCCTTTCGGGCGGCCTGAGACCCAAGACTGAGACCGAAGACAGACCGCCCGACCCGCCCACCGCATCGCTGGCCCGAATGAACCGCCCTGATGGCGCGGACCAGAGGATGCTTGACCGTAACCAACCAGACGCATTCGGCACGATGCCGAACCATCAAATCCTGAAGGACTATGAAAATGAAAACGTTTTTGACCTCTGCCCTGATCATTGCCACCCTGTCGGGCGCTGCCTTCGCTGCCACCCCCGTTGCCGGTGTTTCGGCAGGTGATGCGCAACTGGCCTTGGCCGCCGGTGTGGAACCGGGCAGCCTGAGCAAGGCCGATCTCTTGTCGCTGATCGAAGCCAAGCGCGACAATGATGCCGCCGCGACCGCCTTCTATCTGTCGGGTGCCAACCAGTCGTCCAACGTCGGCAATGACAACGCCGGTGCGGCACAATTGGCACTGTCGCTGGGCGTGGAGCCGGGCCGTTTCACCACCGCCGAACTTCTGGAAATCCAGGATGCCAAGCGTGAGAACGACCAGTTCCGCATCAATGCCGTCCTGTCTGGCGCGAACCGCGAAACCGGTGATCGTGGCGTGACCCCCGGCAAGGCCCAACTGGCCGCGCTGGTCGGTGTGAATGCCGCCGATTACACGCTGGCGGAACTGGTGGCGCTGCAGCCGAAGCCGGACACCTATACCGCCAACTGATCCCTGACAGCAGGATCGGAACGCAGCGGTCGGCCCCGAAAGGGCCGACCGTTTGTCATTCAGATGGAACCCAAGCGATGACTTGTTTCGATAGCGCCGGCCCCCTAGACTCTCAGCTTGGATGCAGCATGGCATCGGGCGGGGAATCGATGACGGCACTTCGGGCACCGGGGCGACCCAAAGACCTTGAAAAGCGTGGCGCCATCCTTGACGCCGCCCAAACCCTGTTTGCCGAACGCGGCATTGATGGTGCCCCGATCGAGGCGATTGCCGCCCGTTCCGGTGTGTCCAAGGTCACGGTTTACGGCCATTTCGGCGATAAGGCGTCGATCTTTCACGCCCTTGTTCAGCGGGAAAACGAACGCTTCACCGAACGTCTAGCCGCCGTCACGCAAAGCGAAGGCACAATGGAAGCCCGCCTGATGCAATTGGGTGAGACGGTGATTTCCATGATGCTGGAACCCTGCCACCTGGCGCTGGATCGCATCGTGGCCCTTGAGGCGCAGCGCAATCCCGAAGCGGGCCGCCGGTTTTATGACAATGGGCCGGGGCTTTTGTTGGCGCATATGCAGGCTGTGCTGGCCGAAGGTCAGGCGCGGCAGGAAATCGGTCCGGGCGATCCTGCGCTGATGGCGCGCGATCTGATGTCGCTTTGGTTCGGCTTTCAGGCCATCCAGCAGCGATTCTGCGGCGGCTGCCTTCCGACCGAGGATGAGTTGCTTCACCGCGTCACCCATGCGGTGCAGTTGCTGCAACGCGCCTATCCTGTCGCCTGAGGTTTAGCGCGGCGGCGGGTTCAGCGCCTTGTTATAGGCGTGCCACTCGGTGATGTCGGGATAGAATTGCCGCCGCCACGCCTTGACCCGGTGGTTCATGATCCGCTTCCACAGGGGTGGCACCATCGCCGCCAGCGTCATCAAGGGATAGCCGTGGGGCAGTTGTGGCGCGTCATCCGTGCCGTAGGTTTGCAGCAACGGAAAGCGGCGGTCGGGTTTGTAATGGTGATCCGAATGGCGTTGCAGGTTGATCAACAACCAGTTTGACGCCCGATGCGCGGCGTTCCAGCTATGGCGGGGCAGGACATGTTCATATTTCCCATCGCCCAGATGGCGGCGGGTCAGGCCGTAATGTTCGATGTAATTGACCAGTTCCAACTGCCAGATGGCCACAAAGGCCTGCCACAGGAACAAGGCCAGCCCCAGCCAGCCGCCCAACAACAGTGCCAGCACCAGCATCGCCCCTTGCAGCGCGGCATAGCGCCAATAGGGGTTGGAGGCATGCCACCACGGCAGCCCGCGCCGCGCCAGCATCGCAGCCTCTGCCCCGAAGGCGGATTGATGGCATTGCACCAAAACGCGCGGGAAAAAGCGGTGGAAGCCTTCGTTATAGCGCGCTGTCACCGGATCACGGGGCGTGCCGACATACAAATGATGTACCCGCAGATGTTCGCTGCGGAAATGGCTGTAAAGGACCATTGCCAGCAGGATGTCGGCCAACCAGCGTTCCAGCCGTGATTTCTGGTGCATCAGTTCGTGGCTGTAATTGATGCCGATGGTGCCCGACATGACGCCCATCCCGAAGAACAGCCCGATCTTTTCACCCGTGCCCAGATGATCCGCTTGCGGCACATACCACAGCATCCCCAGCAAAAGCGCCGCCTGCACCGGCACCCAGACCAGCGTGACCAGCCGATACCAGACCAACCCGCCCTCGGGTGTGGCGGTGTCGGGGTTATCCTCATTCAGCCCGGTGATCGCATCCAGCAGGATGAACAGCCCCCATGAGGCCAGCGGCAACAGCGCCACCGCCCAACCGCCTTGTGTCACGGCTAACAACGCCACCGGGACCAGCAGCAGCGAGATCCAGAACGGCAAAGCGTTCTGGAGTTTGCGAACTTCGGTTGCGGCGATCTGCATGCGATTCCCTGCCAACTCTGCGCTTTCGGATGGAACCGAAGCCTAGCTGACAATACGGCAGGAAAAAGACCGGCTAAACGCGCAAATCGCCGCTGGCCGCAACGTCATACGCTTTTCGCATCACAGTCGGCAGGTCAGCGGGGCGGAACTGGGCCGGCGGCAGGAATTCCCCGCGCGACGGGGTGACGTCAGGCGCAACAGTGGCCACCGACAGGCGCAGGATCAGGTGAAAATGGGTGAAGGTATGGCGCACCTCGCCCACATCCTGCCAATCGGCGCTCAGGGGCTCCGCCCCCCCCGCCCCATCCCAATCGCTGCCCGGAAAGCCCAGCATCCCGCCCAAGAGCCCCCGGTCAGGCCGGCGCTCTACCAGCCACGCGCCATCCGTCCGGTGGGCCAGCCAGAGCGTGCCTTGCCGTATGGGTTTGGCGGCCTTATCCGCCTTGCGGGGTAGGGTGGATTGCACGCCTTCGGCCTGCGCGCGGCAGGGGGTACGCCATGGGCAGATGCCGCAGGCCGGATTGCGCGGGGTGCAAATGGTGGCCCCAAGGTCCATCACGGCCTGTGCATAATCGCCGGGGCGCTGTGGTGGGGTCAGCAATGCGGCCAGCCGGGTCAGTTCCGCCTTGGACCCCGGCAAAGGGTCCGTCACCAGCCACAGCCGCGACATCACCCGTTCAACGTTGCCATCCACAACCGTCGCCGGTTCATCATAGGCGATCGAGGCGATGGCGGCCGCGGTATAAGGGCCAATCCCCGGCAGCGACAAAAGCCCATCGCGAGAGGTTGGAAACACCCCGCCATGATCCCGCATCACCGCCCGCGCACAGGCAAGCAGGTTCCGCGCACGAGCATAGTAGCCCAAACCCGCCCATTCCCCCATCACAGCGGCATCCTCGGCGGCTGCAAGATCGGCAACGGTGGGCCAGCGGTCGGTAAAGCGGCGGAAGTAATCGCGCACGGCGGCGACGGTGGTTTGCTGCAACATCACCTCGGACAGCCAGACGCGGTAGGGGTCAGGGCGAACGCCTGCCTTTTTATCCTCTGGCGGCACCCGCCACGGCATCACCCGTGCGTTGCGGTCATACCAGTCCAGCAAGTCACCGCTTAGCGCTGCCCGTTCACCGTCACGCATTCTTTATGCCTTGCCCTGCCGGGTTCATTTGCCCATCCCCTTGTTGCCCGCATAGAATAGCGGGAACAAGCGTCAGGACCAGATGAGCAAGAAACCCCTTCCCCCGCCGACCCCCACCCGCCGGATGCGCGGGTTTGAGGCGACGGCCACATTCGTCCGCGACCCGATCCGCGCCGTGGGTGAAAGCCGGGGCTTTGCGGTGACGCGGCTTTTGACGCACTGGGCCGAGGTTGCGGGCGATGACCTTGCCGCCGTTACCCGCCCGGTCAAGATCGGCTACGGCCGCGATGGGCTGGGGGCGACGCTGACCGTTCTGGTGCGCGGGGCGCATGCCCAGATGGTTGAGATGCAAAAGGAAAAGCTGCGGGAAAAGGTCAATGCCATCTACGGCTATGCCGCGATTTCGCGCGTGATCCTGACCCAGACCGCGCCCATCGGCTTTGCCGAAGGTCAGGCCGAATTCACCCCCGCCCCCAAAGCGCCCCCGCCCCCTGATCCTGCGGTGCAGGCACAGGCCGCAGAAACCGCCGCCGTCATTGGTGATCCGGGACTGCGGGCTGCCCTTGAAGCTTTGGGGCAAAACATTTTAACTCGTCGCAAAAGATGAAAAGGCAGATGTCCATGCTCAAGAAACTGGCCGCCGCACTGGCGCTTACCCTTTTGGCCTTTGGCCCTGTGCAGGCGCAAGAGGCCACCGCCGATGCCCCCGCCGCGGCGGTTGAGGTCAAGGATTTTTCGCTCGGCCCGGCCGATGCCAAGGTTGAGGTGATCGAATACGCCTCGTTCACCTGCCCGCATTGCGCGGCCTTCCATGCCGATGTCTATCCCAAGCTGAAGGCTGACTATATCGACACCGGCAAGATCAAGTTCACCTACCGTGAGGTGTATTTTGACAAATACGGTCTTTGGGCGGCGATGATTGCCCGTTGCGGCGGTGAGATGCGCTATTTCCCGATTGCCGACATGATCTTTGAACAGCAGCGCGAATGGGCGGCGTCGGATGATGCGACCGTAGTGGTGGAAAACCTGAAACGTCTGGGCCGTGCGGCGGGTCTGGAAGACACGGCGATGGATGCCTGCCTGAAAGACGGCGAGCAAGCCAAGGCGATGGTGGCCCGCTATCAGGAAAACGCGACCGCAGATGATCTGCAAGGCACGCCATCCTTCAAGATCAATGGCACCATGCACAGCAACATGTCCTATGACGAGATGAAGGCCTTCATCGACGCCGAATTGGCGAAGTAAGAGATGACGCCCCTGAACGGTGTGAAAGTCGTCGAACTGGCGCGGATTCTGGCTGGCCCCTGGGCTGGCCAGACTCTCGCCGATCTGGGGGCAGAGGTCATCAAGGTCGAGGCTCCCGAAGGCGATGACACCCGCCGTTGGGGGCCGCCCTTTATTCAACGGGATGGCGATCGGTCGGCGGCTTACTTCCACGCCGCCAACCGGGGCAAGAAGTCGGTGGTTTGTGATTTTCGCACGCCCGAAGGTCAGGACTATGTCCGCCGTCTTGTGGCGGATGCCGATGTGGTGATCGAGAATTTCAAGGTGGGCGGTCTGGCCAAGTACGGGCTGGATTGGCCGTCTTTGCAGGCAGTCAACCCGCGTCTGATCTATTGCTCGATCACCGGCTTCGGGCAGGACGGGCCTTATGCCCATCGCGCGGGTTATGATTTCATCATCCAAGGCATGGCCGGATTGATGAGCGTGACGGGTGAGCCCGACGGCCAGCCGCAAAAGGTGGGTGTGGCGGTGACCGACGTGTTCACCGGGGTCTATGCCGCGACCGCCATCCTTGCCGCCTTGCATCAGCGTTCGGTGACCGGGCGCGGGCAACAGGTCGACATGGCGCTGATGGATGTGGCGTCATCGATCATGGCCAACCAGAACATGAATTATCTGGCCACCGGGGTTGCGCCGCAAAAGATGGGGAATGCCCATCCCAACCTTGCCCCCTATGCGGTGTTCGACTGCGCCGATGGCTGGATCATCCTTGCCACCGGGAATGATGGGCAATACCGGCGGCTTTGTGGGCTGCTCGGCTTGCCGGAACTGGCCGATGCGGCGGATTATCTGACCAACGCCGACCGGGTGAAAAACCGTCTGGCGCTGACCGAGGCTTTGACCGCCGCCACCCTGCGCTGGCAGAAGGCCGATCTTCTGGCTGCATGTGAATCCGAAGGCGTGCCCGCCGGGCCGATCAATGACTTGGCCGAGGTTTTCGCCGATCCGCAGATCATCGCCCGTGGCATGAAGATCACGCCTGACGGTGTGCCGGGGGTGCGGTCGCCCTTTACCTTTTCAGATGCTGAACTGGCATTGGAGCGCCCGGCGCCAAAGCTGGGTGAGCATCAGGGCGAGGTTTGATCCCTTCACCCCGGCCCTCTCCCCCGAGGGGAGAGGGGGCGCTATTTGGTATGGTCAGGACGATTTTCAAGTCTAACCAAACGCTTGCACGAGGCGCATTCCCTCTCCCCTCGGGGGAGAGGGTTAGGGTGAGGGGGCGCGATTACAAATCCATCTCCACGGTCAGCGGATGGTGATCTGACGCCACACAGCCATTGTCCACCGACACCGATCTGACACGCCCGGCCAGATCGCCGGTGACAAAGCAGTGGTCCAACTGCCGCAACCGTCGTTCCCCCGCGATGACCTTTTCGTGGCTGTGCAGGGTGCCGGGGCGCTGGCCTGCCGCTGCCACGGCATCGACAAACCCACCGGCATAGCGTGCGCCGGGATGATAGGGGGTTGCACCACAGATGCGGGTGTATTCCGCACTGAAGGGTTCGGAATTGAAATCGCCCATCCAGATGGCGGAACCGGGGTTTTCCGGCTCGGCCTGTCCTTCGGTCCAGTTACGGGCGGGTTCATCGTCGGTCCCGCTCCACGGTCCGCCCTCCAGCGGGGCGCGGGCATGTTGGGCCAGAAGGAAGTCGATCTCTTCCATCCGCTCTTCCACCCCCACATGCGCAAGATGAATCGACAGCACCCGCACTGGACCAGCGTCTGTGTGGATCATCGCCTCCAACGCTGCGTTCTGGGTGTTCAGGGGATCAATCATCCGCCGTTTGGGCAGCGGCCAAAGGCGCGACCAGACAATCGGCAGACGTGACAGGATCATCGTGCCGAACTGCCGCCGCCGGTTCACCACGCGGCCATCCACCACCACAGAGGCATCCATGTCAAAGGCCGGGCCATAGACCCAGTGATGCTGTGGCAAAAGGTCTGACAAGATTGCGGGCTGGTCATCCATCCCGCTTCGGGTCCAGTTCCGCTCTACCTCTTGCAGGCAGATGATGTCGCCGTCTGCGATCACATCAGCAATCCGCCGCAGGTCATAGCGGCCATCGCTGCCAAAGCCGTATTGGATGTTGAAACTGATCAGCCGCATGCCTGCCCTCACTTGCCCGGTGAAAAGCGCCACGGGCTGGACGCATGCAAAGTCGGAAGCGCAGCGCTTGGCAAGATGGTTCCGGTGGTGGCCCTGCGGTGCCGAAAGGAATGATGATCGGTAAACCACCGCCAAGAAACAAAAAACCCGAGGCGAACCCCGGGTCTTTGATACAGTGGTGAGCCGGACAGGATTCGAACCTGTGACCCGCTGATTAAAAGTCAGCTGCTCTACCAACTGAGCTACCGGCCCTCTGTGAAGCGGGTGATTATGGGCTTACGCGGGGGGGGTCAAGGGCAAAAAATGCGGGCTCTGGCAGAATCTTCGCAGCTTGCGTATATCGGCGCGCATGACGGAACAGCATGCTCCCCTTGGCCTGCCCTTCATGAAAATGCATGGGCTTGGCAATGACTTCGTGGTGATCGACTCGCGCGGGCGCGAAGCGGTGACGACGCCTGCGCTGGCGCGGGCACTGGGCGACCGCAACCGTGGGGTTGGGTTTGACCAGTTGGCGGAAATCCGGGACAGCGATATTGCCGACTTTGCGCTGGAGTTCTGGAACTCTGACGGCAGCCGTGCCGGGGCTTGTGGCAACGCGACGCGCTGCGTGTCGGACTACATGATGCGGCAGTTGGGGCGTGATGCGGTCACGCTGGTCACTGTGCGCGGCGGGCTGTCGGCGCAGCGTCAGGCGGATGGGCTGGTGTCGGTGAACATGGGACATCCGCAACTGGATTGGGCCGAAGTGCCGCTGTCCCATGCGATGGACACGCTGCATCTGCCACTGGCCGGTGATCCGGTGGCGGTGGGGATGGGCAATCCCCATGCGGTGTTCTTTGTCCCCGATGCGACGGCGGTGGATGTGGCGGGCCTGGGCCGTGTGGTGGAGCATGACCCCCTGTTCCCGCAGCGCACCAATGTGGAATTCGCCAGCCTGACCGCGCCAGATCACCTGCGCATGCGGGTGTGGGAGCGGGGGACGGGCATCACCCTTGCCTGCGGGTCCGGCGCCTGTGCGACGGCAGTGGCGGCGCATCGGCGCGGTCTGACCGGGCGGCGGGTGGTGCTGGATGTGGATGGTGGGCGGCTGGAGATCGACTGGCGCGAGGATGGCGTCTGGATGACCGGGCCCACGGCGCATGTGTTCGATGCGGTGCTGACGCCCGCGTTTCTGGCCGCGCACGCATGACCGCGCCGGTTTTCGCCACGCTGGGCTGCCGCCTGAACGCCTATGAGACCGAGGCGATGAAGGAATTGTCCGCCGCTGCCGGGGTGGAAAACGCTGTCATCGTCAACACCTGCGCCGTCACGGCAGAGGCTGTGCGGAAAGCCAAACAGGAAATCCGCCGCCTGTCCCGCGAAAATCCCGGTGCCACGATCATCGTCACCGGATGCGCGGCGCAGACCGAACCTGAGACTTTTGCCGCCATGCCCGAAGTTGCCAAGGTCATCGGCAACCACGAGAAAATGCAGGCCGACACTTGGGCTGGCCTTGCGTCGCGCGTGCCGGACCTGATTGGCGCGACCGAAAAGGTGCAGGTCGATGACATCATGTCGGTGCGCGAAACGGCGGGACATCTGATCGACGGGTTTGGCCGCCATCGCGCCTATGTGCAGGTGCAAAACGGCTGCGACCACCGCTGCACCTTTTGCATCATCCCCTTTGGTCGCGGGAATTCGCGGTCGGTTCCCGCCGGGGTGGTGGTGGAACAGATCAAGCGGCTGGTCGGCAACGGATTTAATGAGGTCGTGCTGACCGGGGTGGACTTGACGTCGTGGGGGGCGGACCTGCCCGCGCAGCCTCGGCTTGGGGATCTGGTGCTGCGCATCCTGAAGCTGGTTCCCGATCTGCCCCGCTTGCGCATCAGTTCCATCGACTCGATCGAGGCCGATGAGGCGTTGATGCAGGCCATCGCGACAGAACCGCGTCTGATGCCGCATCTGCACCTGTCCTTGCAGGCGGGGGATGACCTGATCCTGAAACGGATGAAGCGCCGCCATCTCCGCGATGACGCGATCCGCTTTTGCGAGGACGCCCGCCGTCTGCGCCCCGACATGGTCTTTGGTGCCGATATCATCGCGGGCTTCCCGACTGAAACCGAAGAGATGTTCGACCAATCGGTCAAGCTAGTCGAAGACTGCGGCCTGACTTTCCTGCACGTCTTCCCGTTCAGCCCGCGCAAAGGCACGCCCGCCGCGCGCATGCCGCAGGTGAAAGGCCCCGCGATCAAGGACCGTGCCGCCCGTCTGCGCGCTGTGGGGGAGGCCGCTTTGAATCGGCATCTCATGGCGCAGACCGGCCAGACCCATCGCATCCTGCTGGAAGGCCCGCGCCTTGGCCGGACCGAGCAATTCACCGAAGTGAGCTTTGACCGCGACATGCCCGAAGGGGTCATTGTTTCGGCCCGGATCACGGGCTGGCAGGGGGATCGGCTGACGGCTTAGGGCTGTAGGCCGGGGGACAAGGATCGGGGGACAGTTTCGCAATGAAACTTCGTCCGCCCGGCATTCCCCCGGCCAAAAGCCATCAGGGCTTGGCACCTTCGGGACCATAGTCCACCCTGCGTCGTCCTTCAGTCGCGGGGGCCAAGGTCTTTGGACCATCTGCATAAGGCCGCAGCCGTGCGCTGCGGTTGCCTTACATCAGGGCCGCACCATCATGACCGCGCACCGCCGTTGCAGCCCCGCGCGGCAGGGCGGTCGCCCGGCGCGTCAGGATGCCGACGACATTGGGGCAGACCACCACCGCGCCCGCGTGAAGGGGGGTATGTCCGCAACGGCACGGTTCAGCGCATCCTCAAGCGCTGTGCGCAACGCGTCGGGGGCCGATGGGTCCAAGGATCGCAACAGACACATCAGCCGGAAGGGCCCCACGCCCGCAGCCGCTATCCGCGCGGGATCGGCAAGCCGGTCCACGCTTTGCCCCGCGCGGATACATCCGACAAATCGGCGCAGCTTGCCGCCAGAGGTGATGATCTTGCCAAAAGCCTGTGCAAACAGGCCCGGATCGCGCCGCGACAGCACCGTCAACAGCAGCGCCGCATCCGCGTCTTTGCCTTGTTCATCCGCCAGAACAATGCCCTGTGCCACTTGGGCCGGGTCTGCCATTTCTGCCCATTCGGCCAAGGGCGCACGCGCTGGCCCTGATCCGTTGCCAGACCCATCTGTCATTCCGCGCACCTGCACCCGGTCAACACCACCCACGCCCAGCCCAGCGACACATCGCACCGCGCTTGACCTGAGGAAGCAATGGACCGGAGAAAGACCGTTTGTCACCCAAGCTTTTGCCGCAGTCCTTGTCCGATCACGGCGACAAAGTCGTTCCGGTGATCTGGCTAACCGGGCTTAGGATGATCCGTGTGGCGCGGCGGAAGGTGATCACAACCCCCGGCAACAGCCCCGTGCGGGCGGCGGCGTCCCCCCGGAAGGCGGCGTTCACATCCTCGATCTTTCCGATCAGGCTGATCAACCCGGGCGAAGTTCCAGCGGTGAAGTGTCCCGTGCCGTCACGGAACGCCGCCACATCAAGATAGGTCACATCGAGATCGGCCAGTTTGGTCACGTCTTCCAGCGCACCAAGCCGCCCCTGCTGGCCGGTGATGAAGCCCGACAGGCGCAGCACCCCATCCCGAGGGGAGCCGAAGATGATGAAGGGTTCGGGCAAATCCCCGATGACCTTGGCCGTCATTCGGAAGACATCCACATCCATATCGGGCGAAATCAGCACGACCCCGTCGATCCGGTTCATCAACCCCTGGTCGCCCCGCAGGGCGATCTGGCGCAACGCCTCCATCGTCAGTTGGCCACCCATCGAATGGGCGACCAGAACGATCCGCTTTGCCCCGGCTTTCGCCACGTCGCGGATCAGTTCCTCTAACCCGTCGCGGGCGAACAGTGCCGAGTCGCGATCTTGCACATAGCCCAAAGGTTGCGCCGCCGAAGGCCAGGAATAATGCACCGCCACACCCGGGATTTGCAGGTCATGGTCCAACTGAGCAAAGCGATAAAGCCCTTCGGCAAAGGTGTTGTTGAAACCGTGGACGAAGATCACCGCCTCATCGTCATTGGCGGCGAGAGCGCGGGATAGATCGCCGCGAAAGCCCATCTCTGTCGGGTAGAACACCTGCGCGGTCGTCAGGAAATCGGTCTGCGGGTCTGGCTTGGTCGGGCGTTTGGGAAACACCACCTTGCCGATTTGTCGCGCGGGCGGAATGGCTATGTCATAGCGGGCAAGGTGCAGAGCCTCGGATCGGTCCGGACCATAAAGTCCGCCCACGTCCAATTGGCGAGTGGTCCCGACGAACAGGGGCACAATCGGGCCGGGCACCGTTTCTGGCGGCACGATGGTGATCGTTCCGCGCGGTGTGCAGGCGGTCAAAAGGGCCAGCGCAAGCGCGGGCAGCAGGCGGCGCAAGGAGGTTTTTTTCATCCCCAAGGTGTCCGCCTTTCGCCGCGCGCGGTCAAGCAAGCCATTCCCCCGCGCGGGTCACAGGTCAGAGAACGTAGCGTGACAAATCGGCAGACCGTGCCAGTTGGCCGACGTTGTCTTCGACAAAGGCGGCATCGACGGTGACGGATTGGCCGGACCGGTCGGGTGCGGTGAAGGACAGGTCTTCGAACACGCGTTCCAGAATGGTATAGAGCCTGCGCGCCCCGATGTTTTCCACGCTGCGGTTCACATCCGCCGCGATGCGGGCCAAGGCGGCGATGCCATCGGTGGTGAAAGTCACCGTGACCTCTTCGGTGGCCATCAGGGCGGTGTATTGCCGGGTCAGGGCGTTGTCAGTTTCGGTCAGGATGCGGACGAAATCGCCTTCGGTCAGCGGCTGCAACTCAACCCGGATCGGCAGGCGGCCCTGCAATTCGGGCAGCAGGTCCGATGGTTTTGCGATGTGGAAGGCACCCGAGGCGATGAACAGGATGTGGTCGGTTTTGACGGGACCGTATTTGGTGGAAACGGTGGTGCCTTCGATCAGCGGCAGCAGGTCACGCTGCACGCCTTCGCGGCTGACATCGGCGCCACGCGCATCAGAACGGGCGCAAATCTTGTCGATCTCATCCAGAAAGACGATGCCGTTTTCCTGAACAGCCTCAAGCGCGGTGGCCTTTACGGCTTCATCGTCCAGCAGTTTGTCCGCTTCTTGACCCAGCAGGATGTCATAGCTTTCCGAGACGGTCATTTTCTTGCGGGTGGACCGGCCACCAATGGCCTTGAACAGGTCTTGCAGCCCCTGCATCTGCATTTCCATGCCATTGCCACCGGGGAACATGCCCATCGGCGGGGTGCTGTCCTGTATGTCCAGTTCGATCACGGTCTGGTCGAGTTCGCCGCGCTTCAGCTTGCCGCGGAACATGTCGCGGGTCTGGTCGCGGGCATCTTTGCCCGCCAACGCCTCAATCACGCGATCCTCGGCGGCTTTCAGGGCGCGGGCCTTTACCTCTTCGCGCATGCGGGAGCGGGTGTCGACCATCGCAGCATCCACCAGATCGCGGATGATGCTGTCCACATCGCGGCCGACATAGCCCACTTCGGTAAACTTCGTCGCCTCGACCTTCAGGAATGGCGCCTTGGCCAATTTGGCCAGACGGCGGCTGATCTCGGTCTTGCCCACACCTGTAGGGCCGATCATCAGGATGTTTTTTGGGTAAACCTCATCACGCAGATCGTCGCCCAATTGCTTGCGCCGCCAGCGGTTGCGCAAGGCCACCGCAACCGCCCGCTTGGCGTCGCGCTGGCCGATGATGAAACGGTCAAGCTCCGAGACAATTTCGCGCGGGGTGAGGCTGGTCATGATGGCATCCTGTCTGATCCATCCCCGATGTAATCCCTGCCGGGGCGAAGGCCAAGGGCGGGTTGAATTGTATGGGCGAATTGTATATACAGTCTAAAGGTTGATTGTGCTTAACCTTGGCTTAACCCTGACGCGGCACCCTGCCCCGACCACGGCACGGGGACCGGATATGGAGTTTGAGTGGGATGAGGACAAGCGACTTAAGGTGCTGGAAAAGCACGGGATAGATTTCAACAAAGCCGGTCAGATATTCCAAATCCGGCACATTGTCCTTGAGGCGAAAAGCGAGGTTGAGCCGCGGTTCATCGTAATCGGCTTTCTGAACGGTGAATGGATAGCAGTGGTGTTCACCTACCGAGGAAAGTCGTGTCGATTGATCACAGCCCGAAAAGCGAGGGAAAATGAGCGAAGAGCGTATCGTTCGGTACACAATTGAGCAGTTGACGCAGTTGGAAGACCACACTGACTGGGCCCGCCTCCGTGCCGAGGAAGCGGCGGGGATCGAGCCGGAACTGGATGAGGAAGAGATCGGCATCGAATGGGATTGGGACAACGTCAAACTTGTTGTTCCCCCCACCAAGCAGGCCGTTTCCGTTCGTCTGGATCAGGACGTGATCGCGTTTTTCAAGGCGCAAGGGCCGGGGTATCAGACCCGGATGAACGCGGTGTTGCGGTCCTTCATGCTGGCGAAAAAGGACAAGGATTAACCCTTGATGGTTTCAACCGTCAGGTTGCCGTTGGTGTAAACGCAGATGTCGGCGGCAATCGCCATTGCCTTGCGCGCGATTTCTTCGGCGGGCATGTCGGTCAGCATCAGCCCGCGCGCGGCGGCGAGGGCGAAGTTGCCGCCCGATCCGATGGCGGCGACGTCATGTTCTGGTTCCAGCACATCGCCCGCCCCGGTGATCACGAACAGATCGCGCCCGTCGGTGACGATCAGCATCGCCTCAAGGTTGCGCAGGTATTTGTCCATCCGCCAATCCTTGGCAAGGTCCACACAGGCGCGGGCGAGTTGCCCGGGCGCGGCCTCAAGTTTTTTCTCTAGCCGTTCCAAAAGGGTAAAGGCATCCGCTGTTGATCCGGCAAAGCCGCAGACGACATCGCGCCCACCGGGGGACAGGCGGCGCACCTTGCGCGCGGTGCCCTTGATCACGGTCTGGCCAAGGCTGACTTGACCGTCACCTGCCACGACCACCACTCCGCCGCGCCGCACGCCAAGGATGGTGGTCCCGTGCCAGCCGGGAAATCTGTCGTCGCTCATTGGGGGCCTCCGAATGTCTGGGGGGGAATATGGCGGGCCGGGCGGGCCGAGACAAGCGGGCCGGTCGCATGGGTCTGTCGGCGTTCGCAATGAGCCCGTGCTCAGATCGCTGTCTGAATCCAGTTGGCGAGCGCAGCCTTCGGCGCGGCACCAACTTTGTTCGACACGACTTGGCCGTCCTTGAACAGGAACAGCGCCGGGATGCCGCGCACGCCCAGTTGTGCCGGGCTGTCGGGGTTTTCGTCGACGTTGACCTTTACGATCTTGACCTTGCCTGCGTATTCCACGGCAAGTTCTTCCAGCGCCGGGCCGATCTGACGGCAGGGGCCACACCATTCCGCCCAGAAATCCACCACGACGGGCACGTCGGATTTGCGGACTTCGGCATCAAAGGTGGCATCGGTGACGGCTACGGTCGCGGCGCCCATCGTCATATCTCCTGATTGGAATTCGGCTACGGAAGCTAGGCATGTGGCGCAGAGTCGTCAAGCTATCGTGGTGCGGGACAGTGCCGTACTCACGATATCGGGATGGAAGGGCATCAATTGCCCGGTGCGGGTCCAGAGAATGGCGGTTTCGATCCGCCGGTCGGTGTAAATCTGCGACAGGGCCAGCGCATAGGCCCCCAATTGCCGCAGCAACCCTTCGGGCGTGGCCTCGGGCCGGTCCGGGATCATGCGGTTGGATTTGTAATCCACCGCCAGCACACGGTCGGGTTCGATCACCAGCCGGTCGATCATGCCAAGAATGGCGCGCGACGTGCCATCGGGCAGGGTCAGGCGGGCGGTGACCGAAACCTCGGCCAAGGTGCCGGGGGCGAAGAGCGGGGCAAGGGCGGGGCTGTCCAGAAGTGCCGACGCCTCGGCCCAGACATCCGCGCGCAGGGCGTCATCGGGGACAAGCACTGCCGTCAGGGTGGGCCAGTCACTGTGTGGCACCTGTGGCAGATGTTCCAGCAACAGATGCAGTGCGATGCCGCGGGCCTTGGCGACCGCCTCATCCAAGCCATCCCCGGGCAGGGCCTTGGCCCCGCCAAGGTCGGACGGCGACAGGGGCGGCAAATCGCGCGCTGCGGTTGGGGCAGGGTGGCGGGTCCAAGCGGGCAGGGCCGTTGGTTCCACAGGCGCAACCTTTGCCTGAACCATCGGCGCGGGCCAGTCACCGAAGGCATGGCGCAGCCGTCCCCCGGCGATGGGCACGGCCCCGGCAGCCTGCATCCCCTGTGCCACCAGACGATGCCACGCGCTGTCCTTTTCCGCCGCGCCAGCACCGGCGACGATCAGCCAGACGCGGGCACGGGTCATGGCGACATACAGCAGGCGCAGGTTTTCATCCTCGGCCTTTTCGTCGCGGGTTGCCAATGCGGCAGCCATCGCGGCGGGGCGCTGGTCTTTGGGAACTTTCCAGACCGGCGTTGTGTCGATCAAGGCGACCTCGTCCCGGTCCTGCGGTTTGCGGTCCACGGTTTCGGGCAGGATCACGATGGGCGCTTCCAACCCTTTTGATCCGTGCACTGTCATGACCCGGATACGCTGACCTTGGCTGTCCATCTGGCGTTTGACCGTCACCTCATCGGTGGCGAGCCAGATCAGGAAGCCGGTCAGACTTGGCACTTCAAGGCGCTCGTAGGCCATGGCTTGGGACAAGAGTTCGTCGATACCATCCTCGGCCTCGGCCCCCAGACGGGCGATCAGGCGGTGGCGGCCTTGGTGACGGGAGAGAATGCGGTCCAAAAGATCATAGGGGCGCAGGAAATCGGACTTGTCGCGCATGTCTTGCAGGGTTTTGTAGGTCTGGCCGATCAGCCCGCCTGCATCGGCCGCTTCGCGCATCGCTTTCCAGAGCGGCCCCTGCCTGCCGTGCGCCAAGGCGTAAAGCTCTGCTTCCGTCCAGCCGAAGAGTGGGGAGCGCAGGACCGCCGCCAGTGACAGGTTATCTTCATCGGTGGACAGGAAAGACAGCAGCGCCGTCAGGTCGCGCACCGCCAGTTCCGCGCCCAGCTTCAGCCGATCCGCCCCGGCAATGGGCAGGCCGCGGGCCTTGCAGGCGCGGATCACCTCGGCAAACAGCATGGAGCGGCGCTGCACGAGGATCAGGAAATCCCCGGCATGGGCGGGGCGATTGCCGTTTTCTGTCGGGATCACAAGACCTTGGGTCAGCAAGGTGTCGATCTCTGCCGCGATCTGTTCGGCCAATCGGGCGTTGTGGTGGCTTTCGGTCACCAGATCGACGGGGTTTTCCCAATCATCATCTGGCGCTTTCTCAGCGGGGTCGATCAGCGGCCACAAGTCCACCCGTCCCGGCATCGCATCGCGAAAGGCGATATGGCTGACGGCGCCCCCCATGGCCTGCGGGAAACGGTCGGCAAAGGTTTCATCCACCACGCGCAGCACAGCAGGGGAGGAGCGGAAAGAGTATTCCAGTTGCAGCGTCTGAAACACCCGCCCCACGCTGTGGAACCGGCGTGCGAAATCACCGTGCTTGGCGTCAAAGGCGGCGACATCGGCCCCTTGGAAGGAATAGATCGACTGCTTCTTGTCCCCCACCACGAACAATGTGCGTTCCACGTCCCGCGCGCCGCTGCCTGCGGTGAATTCGGCGGCAAGGCTTTCGATCACGCGCCATTGGTCGGGGCCGGTGTCCTGGGCCTCATCCACCAGAATATGGTCGATGCCGCCATCCAGCCGGAACAGCACCCAAGCCGCGACGGAAGGATCGGTCAACACCTTGCGCGCGCGGGAAATCAGGTCGTCAAAGTCCAGCCAGCCGCGCGCCGCCTTGCGCTGTTCGTACAGGGGCAAGAACGCCCCTGCGAAGCGGTGCAGCACGGCGGATTTGTCCGCCGCGCGCAGGGCGATACGGGTCAGGCGGGCCGATTCCACGCGCCGCATCAGGTTTTGCAGCCGGTCGCGCAATGCGTCGGGCAGGGCGTTGCGGATGTCCTTGGTGGGCAGGGCGTCCAGCTTGGCGGTGAAGGGTTCCTTGGCCGACTCTCCGGTCAGGAACAGGTCTTCCAGCGCGGCCAGCAGGGTCAAGGTCGGGCGGGTGAACTCCAGTGACGCGAGTTTCGCCGCAATCTTGGCATCGGTGGCTTTGCCCCCGCCCATGCGGGCGATCAGGTCGGGCATCCACGCGTGTTCATCCCCAAAAAACACCGATGCCAGCAGGCTTTGCGCGCTGTCCCCTGCGGTCAGGCCGAACAGGGCCCGGCAGGCAGGGGCATCCAGCGGGGGGGCAAAGCTGTGCCGATGGCCGGCCACCTGTTCCATCAGGGTCGAGAAATCCTCGCCGGTCCACGCGGCGGCCAGATCGGCCATCAGGCCGGAGTGCAGGTGATCGGCCATGTCCTGCACGATCTCTTCGCGCAGCAGTTTGGCGGCGCGGTCATCCAGTTCGGTGAATTGCGGGGAAACCCCGGCCTCAAGCGGGAAGCGCCGCAGAAGGGTTGCGCAAAACGAGTGGATGGTCTGAATCCGCAAACCACCCGGCGTTTCGATGGCGCGTGCAAAAAGCTGCCGCGCGCGGGCCAGACGATCCGCCGTCAGGTCTTCACCCTCGCCCAAGTCTGCCAAGGCGGCGCGCAAGTCCGGGTTCGGCTTCATCGCCCATTCGCCAAGGCGCTTGAACAGGCGGTTCTGCATCTCGGACGCGGCGGCCTTGGTATAGGTCAGGCACAGGATGTGCTGCGGCTCCACCCCGCCCAGCAAGAGACGCGCGACGCGGTCGGTCAGCACGCGGGTCTTGCCCGACCCCGCATTGGCCGACAACCAGGTCGAGGCGTTGGGATGCGCAGCCTCAACCTGCCGTGCGCTGGCGGCTTTCAGGGCGTCGGTCATGTGGCGTCCCCTTCCGTTCCGACATCCTCGGGCAGGGGGGCATCGGTCAGATCCCATTCGCCAAAGCGCGACAGATGGTCGTAATCCCCGCCTTCGCGGGTGGAAAACAACGCCCGCCGTGCGGTATAGCCTTTGCCGCGCTTGGCATAGCTGCCGATCAGCCGGTGCAGCCCTTCCCAGACCTTGCCGATCACCTCGTCGGTGATCTCGGTTTCCACCTTCTTGGGGTTGGAGCCAAGACCGACATAGGTGATGCGCGCCACCTCTGACCCTGTCAAAGCCGGAAACGCGCCGTGGTGGATCATGGCAGCGATCAGGAGAAGCTGTTTGTCAAAGTTCGCCTGCATCGCGGCGGTGGGCGGTTCGCCGGTCTTGTAATCGATCACCGCCAGACTGCCATCGGCCAGACGGTCGATGCGGTCGGGCTTGCCCTCAAGTTCAAAGTCGAACGGATCAAGCCGCAGCTTGTGACTCATTTCTTCCAGCAGGATGGGCTTGCCGCTTTCGGCATCGGTGGACAAGAAGAAATCCGCCGCCCGATCCAGCCGCGCCAGCCACAACAGCCGCGCGGCCGGCCAAGGCACCTCTTGCGCCAGCACCTGACGGGCAGTGTCCAACAACCGAAGGCGGGCCGCGGCGCGATCTTCGGCTTCGGGGCGTTCGCGCACGAAGCGTTCAAGGATCAGGTGCAGGATCTGCCCGCGCAGCCGCGCATCGGGTTTGGCGCGCAGCGGGTCCAGCGGTTTAAGGTCAAGGATACTGCGGGCGTAAACGGCATAGGGATCACGGATCAGCCGGGCAATCCGCGTCACCGGCAACAGCTTTGGCCGGTGCGTCACAGGTGGGCGGGGTGAGGGGCGCTTGGCCAGTTGCAGCCGTGGATCATGGGTCATTTCCGCCGGGGGCATGTCCAGCGCGGCCGCCAAGTCCAGCCAGCGCCGCCCCCGCGCCTGCATAGCCTTCAGGGCGTCTGGCCCGTTGCGGTCTGGCAGGCCAGCCATCAGGTTGGTCAGGCGGTTCAGCCAGCGCGACGGCACAGTTTCCGCCTCGGCGTCCCGTGTGGCATGGGTCAGGATCACCTCTGGCGCGGCGATGGCCTGTTGATAGTCATGCGCCGACAGTCCGATCTGGCGTTCTGGCAGCAACAGCCCGGCCTGTTTGCGCATCTGGCGGTTCAGCCACGGGTCGGGATCGGGCAGACGCGGCCATGATCCGTCATTCAACCCGCCAAGGATGACCAGTTCCGTGCCTGCCTCGCGCGCCTCACGCGGACCCCAGATGCGGATATGCGGGTGGGGCAAGGCGTCAGACCGCACCTCACCCTGATTGACCAGCGCGTCAAACAGGTCGCGGTAATCCGCGACGGTCAGAACGCCGCCGTGTTCTGCCTCTGACGCCAGATCGTCCATCAGCTTCAAGGCCTCGGCCCCGGCGTCCCTTTCCCAGATTTCGCCAGTTCCGGTGGCGGTTCCGCGCGACAAAGCCTCGGCCCGTGCGCGGTGGCGGGTGATGTGGGCGGCCAGCGGCAGGGGGGCGGTCTCCTCTAGCCCGTCCAGCGCGGCGATCAGCGCGGCGGCCCAATCCGACGCGCCGGGGTCGCGTTGCTTGGTCGCAAAGTCGCGCAGCGTGTGCGCCGTGGGAAAGGCCGGACCCTTTGCGCGCAGCCGCAACTCCAGACTGCGGGTCAGTTTCAGGTGCATCCCCCGGTCGCCGCCGGTAAAGGTGAACGGATGTTTCAGAATGACCAGCAGCGCGTCCGAGGTCAGCCGCCGCCCCTGCAACGCCGCAACGTGGCGCAGGAACCGCCCCGGAGGCGACAGTGCCAAGGGATTACCCGCCGAATCATCGGGGGCAATACCCCAGCGGTCCAGCGCTGCCGTGACCAGACGGCCAAGATTGCGATCCGGGGTGACCAGCGTCGCACTGCGGCCATCCTCTGCCGCCTGCCGCAGGATCAGGGCGATCGACAACGCCTCGGCCCTTGGGGTTTGTGCTTCGATCAGGGTCATGCCGTCGGTCGCTGCCAGAAGGTCCGGCAGGTGCTGGCCTTCGGTCAGCCATTGGTCCGTCACCGGAGCAGGCCGCAGAGAGAGCGAGATCAGACGGTTCCGCGCCGGACTGGCGGGCGCGTCAGCGGTCCAGCGCTGCACATCCTGCGGCCCGGCGTTCAAGGCCGACAGCAGGCGGCGAAAGCGGTATTGCGGGTGATCTTCAGCGGTCAGGACATCGTCAAGGCGATCCCAGACCGGGGAGGGCATGTCAAAGTCAAAGCCCGGGAAAACCAGCATCCCCTGCGGCAACCCCGCCACCGCCTGCATGAAGCGGAACACGGTTCCGCGCGACCCGGTCGATCCCGCCACGATCACCGGCCCCGGCGGTGGGGCGACCTGCCACAGGGCGATCAGACGGTCCACGATCATCCGTTGCCGCGCGCCGCCATCGGGCTGGGCGCTGCCATCAAAGAAGCCATTGACGATGCGCAGAAAATTCTGAGTCCGCGCCCAATGGGCGGAATGGTCGCTGACATCCAGCGCCGAGATCCGGTCAGGCGGGACGCCTTCGATCTGCATCTCCTCCATCAGCGTGGCAAGGCTGTCGGACAGATCATAAAGCGCCGCGCGCGGGGCAAGGTCGGGCTGCGCCTGCAGCAGCCGGTCCACCAGTTGCGCCAGTTCCAACCTGCGCCGGAGGGGGGGAACTGCCTTGGGAATGTCGGGGAATGGCCGGTCGGGTGAAATATCGGTCAAAACGCGCAGGCGCGGCAGGATCATCGCCTGTCGGGCGAAAAGCTGGCTGACGCGCGCCCTCATGCGGTTGGTGTTCAGGTACAGCGTCACCGCCGCCATCGCCTCGGGCGGTTGATCGGCCATGCGGCGGATCAGGCCCGCCACCAGCGCGCGCGGGAAATCGACGCCGGGGGGAAGGGCGAAAATCCGGTCAGGCATCGCCGCCGCCTTCGGTCAGCATCTGTTCCGCCATTTTCAGCCCTTCGGGCGTGCCGACATCGCACCAGCCGCCGCGATGGATTACTCCGTAAGCCCGGCCCTGCGCAATCGCCATGTCCCAAAGTCGGTTCAAAGAGAACACAGGTTCGGTAATGTCGGACAAACCCTCTGTCCGGATCAGTTGTGCACCCAGATAAGCGGTGGAAAGCTGACCATTGGCCCGCGAAATGCGACCATCCGCGCCCAGAACGAAATCCTTTCCCGCATGGCATCGCGCCTGAGCGGCGGGCAGAAGCATAACAAGAACGTCCATTCGGGAATCATCCCACTCTGCCATCAGCCGGGTGACGGGGTTCTCCCCGGTCCATATGGCATCAGGGTTCAGTGTGAACACCGGGCTGGCGTGACCCAGCAGCGGCAGCGCCTGACGTAGCCCACCACCGGTTTCCAGCGGGGCCCCGCGCTCCCATGACAATTCGCACGACGGGGCCAGATCGCGCCCGGCAAGATGGCGCTCCAGCATCTCACCCTTGTAATGCAGGTTCACGACCGTCCGGGTGATCCCGGCATCCGCCACCATGTCCAGCGCGCGGTCGATCAGCGCCCGCCCGGCAACCGGCAACAGCGGTTTGGGCCGGTCAGCGGTCAGCGCCCCCATGCGGGTGCCCAGACCGGCGGCAAATAGCATCAGCGGTGGGGGTGCATGCCGCATTGCGCGCCGATCCTTGCGATGATCCCGGGGGTGGGTTCGGGCAGCAGGCTTTGACAGATCGCGCGCAGGTCCGCCAGATCGGGATGCGCCAGATTGCGCTGCAACTGCCCCCAGACGCGCGGCAGCAGAGGCAGATACCCGGCTTTGCCGCCTTTCAGGCACAGCCGCGCAAAGATGCCAAGGATGCGCAACGCCCGCTGTGCGCCCAAGACGGCATAGGCTGCGGAAAAGGCGGCAGGGTCCGCGCCCGTTGCCGTGACGAAATGCTGGACCAGTGCGGACTCCAGCGCCATCGGCACATCGCGGCGGGCGTCTTGCAGCAGGGATACCAGATCATATCCCGGCTGCCCCATCTGGCCCAGTTGGAAATCCAGAAGCCCCATTTGCCGAAGTCCGTCGCGGTGGGGCAGCCACAGCAGGTTCTCGGCATGGTAATCGCGCAGGATCAGCACGCGCGGACCATCGGCGTGACGTGTCAGCAGTGATGCCAATTCTGTCTGAAAATCCGCGCTGTCGCCTGCGTCGCCTCGCGCTGCAAAGCGATACCAGTCTGGTGCGAAGCCCGCCGCCGCAGCCCAGTCCGCCGCCGAAAGGTTCGGCAGGTCAGGCGGCGCGGGGCAGGATTGCAGGTGGATCAACACATCGACGGCCAGACGATAAAGCATCTCCTCTTGCGCAGGCACCGCAGTTTCACGCGCGACCAGACGGTCGCCCAAATCCTCAAGCAACAGAAAGCCTTGCGCCAGATCGCGGGCCAGAATGCGCGGCGGCGACAGGTCAAGCGATGCCAGATGGTCGGCGATGCGGATGAAGTCGGCGGGATCGTCACCTTTGCCGGGCGGCGCGTCCATCAGCACGGCGCTGTGCTGCCCCAGCGTCAGCCGATCATAGCGTCGATCCGACGCATCCCCCGCCAGCGGGTTGCGGGTGGCTTCGCCCCAACCGGCGCGTGCAACAAACGCGTCGGACAATGCCTGACGGTCGGTCATGCTGCCCCCCAATCCGCCCGCAGCGCGGCGGCAAGGACGGGGCGCGGGCCGGGCGCAACCTCTGCCATCCGGTGTTCTCCGTCGGGGATCAGGCGCAGGCGGATCGCATCGGCGGGCAACAGCGCGCCCATGCGTTCGGGCCATTCGATCAGACAGATCGCCGTCTGAAAGGCATCGTCGAGGCCCAACTCCAGCACCTCATCCGGGTGGGTCAGGCGGTAGAGGTCGGCGTGCCACACCTCAACATCCGCCGGATAGGTCTGGATCAGGGTGAAGGTGGGCGAGGGAACATCTTCGGCATAGCCCAGCCGTTCGCGGATCAGCGCGCGGGCGAAGTGGGTTTTCCCGGCACCAATCGGACCGTCCAGCGCCACCACATCGCCCGCCCCCAAATGGTGCGCGAACCAGCGGCCAAGGCGGGTGGTGTCCTCTTCGGACCGAAGGGGAAAGGTCAGGCGGGCGTCTGTCATGTGCCCGAGTCTACCGCGCCCATCGGTGACCGCAAGCCGCGCCGGTCTTTCCGGCCGGGCTATGCCAGCCGTTTCAGGGCGGTGAAGGTTGCCATTTCCCCCGGATCGGCGGCAAGACGAAAGGTGGCAAGCGTCGCGCCGCCGGAAATCGCCTTCACCTCGCAAAAGATCAGGCGACCGTCGGACAGGCGGGTGACATCTTCCCACGCCGGGCTGTCATCATCGCGCGTCACGAAATCGGCGATGCGCTGCCAGATTGGCGACGGTGCCCCGCGTGATTGCCAGAACCCGACCAGATCGGCCACGGCGGCGCTTTCCAAACCTTCGCCATGGTCATGCCCCCACAGCCGCCCATAAGCGGCATTCGACATCGCCAATTGGCCCGAGGGCGCAAAGACCGCGATGGCATCATCCACCGTGTCGATCACTGCCTGCCCAAGATCCAGATCGGCGCGGTAACGCTGGACGCGCGTCATTTCCGTTGAGATGTCGTCGATCATCAGCACCAATGACCCATCCGGCTGCGGGCGACCCACGACGTGATAGGTCTGGCCCCCCGGCATGTTCCACTCATCCTCATACATCCCTGTGGTGCTGGCATCCTCCATCCCCGCCAGATGCCGCCGCCATGACCGATAGTCGCGCGGTTCGGGCAGCAGGTTGCGGTCCCGCATGGCATCCAGCATCCCGATCAGGGTGGGCCGCGACGACAGCACTTCCACCGGCAATCCGGTCAGGTCGGTCAAGGCTGGGTTGAACATGGTCAACCGCCGTTGCCGGTCAAAAATCGCAAGGCCCACAGGCACATGCGAGAATGCGCGTGTGAGGTTCTGCATGAAGTCATTCAACATGGTTTCGGCCCGCACCGCAGCGTCAGCGGGCAGGGCAAAGCACAGCCGCCCCGTGCCGAGATCAACAACCGTCAGATCATACCAGTCGCGCCCGCCGTCCCGCCGTTCGATCGAATGCCGGGGTGAGCGCCGCGTGTCGGCGGTTTCGGTGGCAAAGATGCGGGGCAGGGGCCAACGGATGGCCGTCTGTTCGGGCAAGGTATCTTCCAGCTTCAACAAATAGGCGGCGTTTGCCCAACTGACCTGTCCGCCCGCCCGTTCGCGCCAGCACAGCCACGGGGCGTGCAGCATCACGTCGCGCAATCCGTCCACCTCATCCGTCAGAAGGGCGACCGAAACAGGCGCAAGGCCCGTGCCGCTGTGGCCGGGTTTGAACTCTGACCCCCCGGCATCAGAGATCGTGATCCGAAGCAAGCCGCCGCGCAGTTCGGCCTGCATCACCAAAGCCTGCGGCGCATCTTCGGCAGAGGCGAGCGTGAGACGCCCCTGTTGCCCAAGCAGGCGCAACCTGTCTTCGGCGGTGGGAAAGGTGAGTGCCAGCCATTCCGTCAGCCGCTGCCAAGGCGAGCCGCGCCCCTGCCGGGTGGCAAGGATGGCGCGCGCTTCGGGGGAACAGTCCAGCATGGTTTCGCCATCAAAGATGAAAACCGCCTCATTCCGGCTGTCATCGAACAGCGGGCCGTCGCGACTGGCGAACAGATGGCCCGGCAAAAGTGCGAGCAGCAGCATGCCGACCGCCACCGCGGCAACCGCCGCGGCCAACATCTGCATGAAAACGGTCAATTCAGCCGTGCCCATAACCATACCACCATGTCCCACGCCGCAACCATGGCGCGAGTCGGTTAATGGGACGTTAAGATCGGCGGATAAGTTCGGATCAGACTTCGATTCGCGTATTGTCGCCAAGACCTTTGCCATCTGCAATCTGCGCGGTGATCGCTGCCAAATCCCAGACCACCACCACGATGGCACCGCAGCGTTCGGGGCGTTCGGCCGGGGACAGAAACGGATCGGCGGCGTTGGCAAAGGACAGGTCTGCCCCGGTGCGCTCTAGCAGGGTCTTGGCGATGAACAGGCCAAGGCCCATGCCCTCATATTCCGGGCGGCGCCCAAGGTCTTGATCCACCCTGCGGCTGCGGACAAAGGGATCGCCGATCCGGCCCAAAAGGTTGGGCGGATAGCCTTCGCCATCGTCGACGATTCGCACGATCAGGCGGTCGGCGGTCCATTCCCCGTCGATCCAGACCGTGCTGCGGGCAAAATCCACGGCGTTTTGCACCAGATTGCGCAGGCCGTGGATCAGTTCGGGCCGCCGTTGCACAAGGGGTTGGCGGGTGCTGCCACCGGGGCCGGGATCGCAGCGGAATTCCAAGTGTTTTCCCCGGTTCAGATGGGGTTCCGCGGCCTCGCGCAGCACGGCATCCAAGGGGGCTTGGCGCAGATGCAGGTCATCCTTTCCCGCCCGTCCCATAGAGCGCAGAATATCACGGCACCGGTCCGCCTGATCGCGGATCAGTTTGGCATCGTCCAACAGGTCGGGACGGTCGGCCAGTTCTTCGATCATCTCGGCGCTGACCAGTTTGATGGTGGCGAGCGGCGTGCCCAACTCATGCGCGGCGGCGGCGACGACACCGCCAAGGTCGGTCAGTTTCTGCTCGCGCGCCAAAGCCATCTGCGTGGCCAAAAGCGCATCGGACATGGACCGGATTTCCAGCGCGACCCGCCGGGAATACAGACCAAGGAACACGATCCCGATCACGATGGCCAGCCAGAAGCCAAATTCAAAGAAGGGCGGAATTTCCAGCACCGTGCCGGAATCAAACCGCAACGGTACGTTGACCAGCGCGATGGCGGTGATGAACAGTACTGCCAGCGCGCCCAGCAGCAGCGTCGTTCGCAGTTCCAAGGCCGAAGCAGAGATCGTGACCGGGGCAAGGATCAGCAGCGCAAAGGGGTTGGTCAACCCGCCGGTCAGATACAAAAGGAAGGCCAGTTGCGACAGGTCGAACAGCAGGGTCAGCATCGCCTCAAGTTCGGACAGGCGCTTGTTCTGCGGATAGACAAAGATCGAGATCAGGTTGGCGATGATCGACGCGCCGACTGCCATGTAACACAGGCCCAGCGGCAAAGAGACGCTGTAAACCCAATCGGCCACCGTGATCGCGGCCAGTTGCCCGCCGATGGCCATCCAGCGCAACAGGATCAGCGTCCGGAGCCGGACCCATTCGCTGCGCGTGTCGCGGGAGAAATGCGCGATGCCGGGGCCGTTCATTGTTTTCCGCCTTTGGCGTGACCACTTTACGCATTGTTAAGGCCAGCGGCATCAGGGATCAATGCGGCCTAAAGGTGCGGGCCATGGCAGGAGACGGGCGATGACAAGGCTTTATGCGGGTTTGGCTGCGGCAGCGGTGGCAGGATTGCTGGGTGGGACGGCAGGATATGTATTTTTCGCCCAAAGCGACGATCCCTTTGCCCAATGCCGCGCGGGTGCGGTGGGGGGCGGCGATATTGGCGGGCCTTTCGCCTTGATCGACAAGACCGGCGCGACCGTGACCGACAAGGACATTCTGACCAAACCGGCATTGGTCTATTTCGGCTATACCTTCTGCCCAGATGTCTGCCCGATGGACATGGCCCGCAATGCCGAGGCGGTGGATATCTTGCAGTCCAAAGGGTTGGCGGTGACGCCGGTATTCATCACCATCGACCCGGATCGTGACACGCCGCAGGTCGTGGGTGAATTCGCCGCCAATATCCATCCAGACGCCATCGGACTGACGGGATCAGCCGAACAGGTCAAGGCAGCGTCACAGGCTTACAAGACCTATTATCGCAAACAGGATGGCGATGATCCGGAATTCTATCTGATGGACCATTCCACCTTTACCTATCTGATGCTGCCCGGCGGGAAATTCGGCGATTTCTTCCGCCGCGATGACACCGCCGAGGCGATGGTGGATCGCGTTGGCTGCTTCCTGGGGCAAAGCTGACCGCAATTTGACGACGGTGGCAAAGCGACCTACGCTTGAAATTGGGTGCGATGCGGTCACATGGCGGGTGGCAAGTCGCAAATGGGGTGCGCCGGATCACCGGTGCCCGGAATGGAGTGGACATCATGGCAGAGGATCTTGCGGAACTGGGACCGGACAGGACTCTGCTTCTGGTGGACGATGACGAGCCTTTCGTGAAACGTCTCGCGAAAGCGATGGAAAAGCGGGGATTCATCCCTGAAACGGCGGAAAGCGTCGCTGCCGGCAAGGCGATTGCCCTGACCCGTCCCCCCGCCTATGCCGTGGTTGACCTGCGGCTTGAGGATGGGAATGGTCTGGATGTGGTCGAGGCCCTGCGCGAACGGCGGCCGGATTGCCGGATCGTGGTGCTGACCGGCTATGGCGCGATTGCCACAGCGGTGGCTGCGGTCAAGATCGGGGCGACGGATTATCTGTCAAAACCCGCTGATGCCAATGATGTGACCAACGCCTTGTTGTCGCGCGGTGAAAGCCTGCCGACACCACCGGAAAATCCAATGTCTGCGGATCGTGTGCGTTGGGAACATATTCAGCGCGTTTATGAAATGTGTGACCGCAACGTGTCAGAAACCGCCCGCCGCCTTTCGATGCACCGCCGCACTTTGCAGCGTATTCTGGCAAAACGGTCGCCAAAATAGAATTGTATTTGCTTGGAACCAAACCAGTGGTAAATCGCTGTGACCACAGTTTTTGGGACGGGGAATTATAATGGATATCAACCTGAATACGATGTCGTTGAAAGAGTTGAAAGACCTTCAGGGACAGATCGGCCGGGCCATCGCGTCGTTTGAGGATCGCAAAAAGAAGGAAGCTCTGGCCGAGTTGGAAGAGAAAGCCCGTGAAATGGGCTTTTCCCTTGCGGAACTGACCGGCGCGCAAATTCCGCGTAAACGCGCCCCGGCTGGCGCAAAATACGCCAATCCGGCCAATCGGTCGGAAACCTGGTCGGGTCGTGGACGTAAACCGCGTTGGTTTGCCGAAGCCATCGCACAGGGCAAATCGCCGGACGAATTGTCGGTCTGAAGGTTCAGGCTGCGTCGAGCAGCCAATCCGCAAAAGCACGGGCCGATGGGGAAAGTCGGCCCGGTGCGCGGACGAGGAAATACGCAGGCAGCCGGTCACGGCTGTCATGCACCACAATGAGGCGTCCTGCGGCGACATCGTCTTCCAGCAGCGCCAGACTTTCCACCACCAGACCCAGACCCTGCCGCGCGGCGGCGATGGCCAATTCCTCGGTCGTCATATCGGTCCGACTCAGGCGTTCGGCATCAAGGCCCAGACTGCGCAGGTAATTGTCCTGTTCCGGCCAATCCCGCGCCAGCACCCAATCGGCAGCGGCCAGTTCCGCCGTGGTCAGGGTTGCGCCCTGCACCATGTCCGGCGATGCCGCCACCGCCAAACGGGCAGAGGCGAGGAACGTCGCCTCCAGCCCCGGCCATTTGCCGTCACCATAGCGGATCGCCAGATCAACGCCTTCGGCGCGCAGGTCCACCAGACGGGGATCGGGATGCAGCGACACGCCAATATCCGGATGGCGATTCCAAAAGTCGCGCAGGCGCGGCATCAGCCATTGCGCGGCAAATCCAGCGGTCAAAGACACACGCACGGGACGGTCGGCCTGATCAGCGCGCAGATCGGCGACGGCGCTGGCGATGGTGGCGAAACCGTCGCTTAGGGCCGCCGCCAGACGGGCACCTTCGGGCGTCAGCGCCATGCCGCGCCCTTGCCGCGAAACCAACCGCAGTCCCAACATCTCTTCCAAGGTGCGGACCTGCTGGGCGATGGCGGGATGGGTTACATTCAGCACCCGCGCGGCCTGTGACAGGCTGCCATGTTCGGCCACCGCCACAAAGGCGCGCAGGGCAGACAGCGGGGGCAGGGCGCGCCAATCGGTTGTCATATGTAAGCCTGACTTACAGTCATAAAACTATTCCTGAGTCGGAATGGTCCAATCAAAGGCGTATAGCCACGCTACGGCAAGCAAAAAGGAGAAAGCCCATGTTACAGATTTTCGCACAGGCCTTGTTGTTGACAGTGCAGCGTCCCGGCCCCATCGGCCCCCAAACCGCCAAGCGCCGGGGTTAAGGCGTGCAGTCCGACAGCAGTTCCAAATGTCGTGACACATAGTCCGCCCGCACTTCTGCGGGCGGGCGCAATCTGATCTCCAGACCGCGCAGCAACAGCGCGTCAGGTTTGCCGAACAGATCATCGGCTTCCACTTTTGAAAACCCCGCAATCTCGACCGCCTCGGCCCATGCTGACACCCGATCCGCCGCCTTGATCGCGGCCTTGATGGCGCCGGGCAGCACCGCGGGCAGGCCAAAGCGCAGATGCACCGCCGCTGTCAGCCGCTCATCCAGCACCGCATAGCCCGGACCAACCGCCGATTTCACCGGGCTGATCATGTCGCCGATGACATATTCCGGCGCGTCATGCAGCAAGGCCGCCAGACGCCAGCGCGCGGCGATGCCGGGATTGGCGCGGGCGAACAGCGTTTCCACCAAGAGCGAATGTTCGGCCACCGAATAGGCGAAATCGCCCCGCGTTTGCCCATTCCAGCGCGCGACAAAGGCCAGACCGTGGGCGATATCCTCAACCTCGATATCCATCGGCGTGGGGTCCAGCAGGTCCAGCCTGCGGCCAGAAAGCATGCGCTGCCACGCGCGGGGGTGTTTCATCGGTGTTGGGTGCTTTGCGAAAGGAATGTGCCGGACCATAGCCGCCCGCACCCCCCCGGTTCAAGACGGGGACGTTGCCCAAAAAACATGCGTTTCTTTTGTTGCGAGATCGCAAAGCTGGGCCATACTGGCGCAAGGATTGGTTTTACCCATTGGGAGAGTGACATGAGCAAGCGCGCCGAACTGGTGGCGAAGTATGCCGACGACCTGAAAACCAAGTGCAAGATGGCACCGGATCTGGCCCTGTTGGAAAAGGTGACCATCGGCTGCGGCCCGGCCATCTACAGTGCCGATGCCGAAACCATCGCCGCGTCGGACCCCGAAGAACTGGCCCGTGTGCGGCAGAACTTCCTGATCAAAAAGCTGGGCCTGAAGGACGACGAAAAACTGACCGAGGCGTTGGACGCCGCCATCGACATCTATGGCCGGTCAGAGCGCAACAAGTATCGCGCCGTGGTTTATTACATTCTGGTCAAGCACTTCGGCAAAGAAGCGGTTTATGCCTGATTGCCAGAACGCCTAAGGTTTTAAAGGCTTGCCCTTTGCGCGCCGCACGGTTTCGGTCTAGGTTTTCCTTACGGGCAGGATGCCCCGGACCCTTTGATTTCGAAACACGTGTGGTGCTTGGGGGCACGTGTGGGTGGAAGGAGGGTCCCGTTGTGGGTTCGGGGCCCTCCTGACTTTTGGGGGGTTCGACTGCGCTTTCAGAACAGCGTCAAGATCAACCCCATCAGCGTGCAGCCCAAAATCGCATAACCCGCGTCGATCACCATCAGCGCGGTTTTGCGCATGGAATAGCCATAGCACAGCACCAACCAAGGTGAGATCAGGAACGCCCCGATCCCGAATCCGCCCATGACCCCTTCGATCGGGGTATCAAGTGCGGACATGGTGAAGATGTGGCGCATCATGCCCGCCACCAGCAGCGTGCAGATGAAGCCTATGATAAAAGGGCGCACCCCATTGTCGCCGCCCACGGGCCGCCCGTTGGGGCCCAGCGGCAGGCCAGTCGCCGCGAGCCACGGCTTTGACAGCGTCATGTAATAGACTGCGCCAAGGACATAGCCCCCGACCGTCGCCGCCAGCACTTGCAGAAATCCCATTCGTCCCTCCCGTTTGGTTTTTCGGTCAGGATGCGCCGCTTGGCGTCAGGCGTCCAGTCCGCCCAAGCGGCAGATGATCTGCCACTCTTCCGGTGTCACAGGCTGCACCGACAGGCGGGAGTTGTTGATCAGCACCATCGATTCCAGCCCCGGCTGCACCTTGCAGGTGTCAAGGCTGACGGGCCGGGCAAAGGGCATCAGCGCGCGGACGCAGACACAGTCCCAGCGGGGATCGTCGGTCGTGCTGTCGGGTGCGCTTTCGCGGATCACCTCTAGGATGCCCACCACGGCCTTGCCGATGTTGGAATGGTAAAAGAACCCCCGGTCGCCCACCTTCATCGCGCGCATGTTGTTGCGCGCCTGATAGTTGCGCACGCCGGTCCATTCCTCACCGCCCGTGCCCCTGGCGGCCAGATGGTCCCAACCGAACACGTCGGGTTCGGATTTCAGCAGCCAATAGGCCATCAGCCGATGACCTTTTTCCATTCCCGGATGTCGACGGATTGGAACAGCCCCGCCTTGGCATAGGGGTCATTCGCGGCCCAATCCTGCGCGGCGGCAAGGTCCGGCACGTTCAGGATCACCAGACTGCCGATCATATCGCCAGTGTCCGACAGGAACGGCCCGGCCATTTCCACCACGCCTGAGGTGTTGATATGCTCCAGATGCGCGGGGCGGTTTTCCTGACGGACATGCAGATGTCCGGGTTTGTCGATGCAGATCAGCGCGGCGCGCATGGGGTCACTCCTGTTTCAATGGGCGCGACAGTAACGTGGCTACCGCGTCGTTCAAGGTGGTCTGCCCTGTAACCAACGCGGCAACCATCGCTGTCACCGGCATGTCCAACCCTTCGCGTGCGGCAAGGTCGGTGACGGCGCGGGCGGTGGCGGCGCCCTCGACGGTGACAGTGGGATCAAAGGCTTGTCCCGCCCCCAGCGCCTGACCAAAGCGAAAGTTGCGCGATTGGGCGGAGGTGCAGGTCAGCACCAGATCCCCAAGACCCGACAATCCTGCCAGCGTTTCGGCCTTTGCGCCCAGATGCGTGGCCAGACGGACCATTTCGGCATAGCCGCGCGTCATCAGCGCAGCGCGGGCGCTGTCGCCCAAGCCCGCGCCGATCACCACACCCGCCGCGATGGCGATGACGTTTTTCAGCGCGCCACCCAGTTCCGCGCCGATGGTATCCTCGGTGCGATAGAGGCGCAGGACAGGTGTGGAGAGCAGGTTTTGCAGATGTTCCCCCTGTGTGGCGTCCACACAGGCCAGCGTCAGCGCAGTGGGAAGACCGCGGGCGATGTCGGCCGCAAAACTTGGCCCGGTCAGCAGCGCCGGGGTAGACTTGCGACAGGTGGCGCGGATCACGGCCAAGGGTCCGGTCAGTGTGGACAGGTCAACGCCTTTGCAACAGGCGACCAAGGGTTTGCCATCCAAGCCTGCCCCCGGCCCCGCCAGAAACCCCCGCAGCGCCTGCATGGGGGTTGAGATCAGCACCGCCTGCGCTTGCGCCAGATCGTCCAGCACATCGGTTACACTCAGCCCATCGGGCAGGGTCACCCCCGGCAATCGCCGATCGTTCCGTCGCGAGGACTGCATCCCCGCCGCCCCCTCGCGCGCCCAAAGGGTCACGGCCCGCCCATCCCGCGCCAAGGCCACGGCCAGCGCGGTGCCAAAGGCCCCGGCCCCGACGACGCCGATCACGCCTTTGCCCCCTTTTTGCCCGATCCGATCATCGGCGCGGCGGTCTGATCCAGCGGCCAGCGTGGGCGGGCAGTCAGGTCCATCCCGTCACGTGCGCCCGCCCGAAACCGCTCGATCCCGGCCCAAGCGATCATCGCGGCATTGTCGGTGCAAAGTCGCAGAGGTGGCGCAAGGAACCGCACCCCTTGTGCTTCGCAAACCGTCTGCAACGCCTGACGGATGGCGCTATTCGCAGCCACGCCCCCCGCCACGGCCAAAGCCGGGACATCAGGCGCGCGCTCCAGATACACCGCAATCGCGCGGCGGGTTTTTTCGGCCAGCACGGATGCCACTGTCGCCTGAAACCCGGCGCAGATGTCGCGGCGGTCCTGCACTGTGATGCCGCCCTTTTCCGCAATCAGCGCATCCCGCGCCCGCAAAACGGCGGTTTTCAGGCCGGAGAAGGACAGATCACAGCCCGGACGGTCCAAAAGTGGGCGGGGGAAGGCGAACCGTTTGGGATCACCTTGCTTGGCCTGATCCTCAACGCTCGGCCCGCCGGGTTGCGGCAGGCCAAGGAGTTTGGCCACCTTGTCAAATGCCTCACCGGGGGCATCGTCGATGGTGCCACCGAGGCGGTGGAAACTTTCGGCCCCGTCGGCGATCAGGAACTGGCAATGCCCGCCACTGACCAGAAGCATCAGATAGGGAAAGGCCAGCCCATCGGTCAGGCGCGGGGTCAGCGCATGTCCCGCCAGATGGTTCACGCCGATCAACGGCTTGCCCGATCCGGCGGACAGCCCCTTGGCCAGCATCACACCCGAAAGCACGCCCCCGATCAGCCCCGGCCCGGCGGTCACGGCGATGCCGTCGATGTCGGAAAGGGTGAGACCGGACTGTGCCAAAGCCTGTTCCACACAGCCATCCAACCGTTCCGCATGGGCGCGGGCGGCGATTTCGGGCACCACCCCGCCAAAGGCCGCATGCAGCGCGGTCTGGCCTTCGACGACCGACGACAGAATCTCAGCCGCCATCCCATCGACATGGCGGACCACGGCGGCGGCGGTATCGTCGCAGCTTGATTCGATGCCAAGAAAGGTCAGCGTTGCCATGTTTGTTGCCCAAAGTGCTGTGGACGGGGTAACACCCAAGCCATGACCCCGCAATCCCGTGCCCTTCCGGTGATCCTGACCCGTCCCGCCGCGCAGGGCGACCGCTTTGCCGCCGATCTGCGTGCGCACTTTGGCGAAGCGGTTGAGGTGATCCTGTCGCCGTTGATCGCACCTGTCTTTCCCGCCGTCGCCCTGCCAGAAGGCGATTTTCACGCGATGATCCTGACCTCGGAAACCGGTGCGCAGGCCGCAGCGCGATTGCCGGGGGTGCCGCGCCGCGCGTGGTGCGTGGGGGATCGGACGGCGGCTGCGGCGCGCGCGCTCGGGTTTGACGCGCAGTCTGCTGCCGGGGATGCCGACGCACTTGTCGCGGCGGTCTTGGCGGCGGGCGAGTCCGGCCCCCTGATCCACCTGCGCGGACGTGACAGTCGGGGGGAGGTCGCAGCACGTCTGACGGCGCAGGGCGTTCCAACGGCAGAGGTGATCGTCTACGCCCAAGTGGCACAACCCCTGACCGGGGCAGCGCAGGCGGTGTTGCGCGGCCATGATCCAGTCATCGTCCCGCTATTTTCCCCGCGCACGGCGCAGCTTTTTGCGGCGACGCAACCGGCTGCCCCGCTTTTCATCGCAGCACTCAGCCCGGCGGTTCTGGCGGGTCTGGGTGATTTGCCCTGTCAGATGGTCACCGTGGCGGATCGGCCCGAGGCTGCGGCCCTTGTTCAAGCACTTGTTCCGCTGATTGCCGTCGCCCGCGCTTGAACCTGTGGGTTCCGGGGGGTTAGGGTGGGGCAAGGCAGATGCCGCAGGGCAGCAAGGGGATGGACGATGGCGCGGAAACCGAAAGCCACGGATGACAGCATCGACACCAGCGCCGCCGCCGACGGCATCGACCGCGACCTGATGGCGATGGTCGATGCGACTGATCCGGCAACCCAAGCGCCTGAACCTGAGGTGGCGCCAGAAGCAAAGCCAGAAACAAAGCCAGCGACGATGCCTGAGCCTGAGCGTAAGCCCGACCCTCAACCCGCACCTGTCGCGTCTGCATCGCGCAAATCCGGTGGGGGCGTCGTGCTGGGCATGATCCTTGGCGCGGTGATCGCGGCGGGTGCGGGGGTGGGTGTGGTGCGCTATGCGCCGCAACTTCTGGGCCAAGCCCAAACCGCCGCTGACCCCGCTGCCGCGCAGGCGCTGACCGATTTGCAAGCGCAGGTGGCGGCACTCTCTGCCCGTCTGGATGCGCTGCCTGCCGCTGATGCCAGCCTGCCCGACCGTGTGACGGCGCTTGAACAGGCCGCCCCGCCCGATACCGCCGCGCTGCAAGCTCGGCTGGATGAGCTTGCGGCCCGTATCGACGCGTTGCCTGCACCCGCCGCTGGCGCTGCCCCTGCGACGGCGGACCTGCAAGCGTTGCGCGACCAGATTGCTGCCCTGCAATCCGGCGCGGTCGTCTCTGACAAGGCCAACGCCTTGGCGGCTGAGGCGGAACAGCGTCTGACCGAAGCCCGCGATGCCGCCGCCGCGCTGACCGCTGCCACGCAAACCGCCACCGCCGCCACCCTGCGACAAGCCGCCCTTGGCCGAATCGGGGCGGCGCTGGAAACTGGCGTTCCCTATGCCGCCGCGCTGGCCGACCTTGGCGAGGTGCCGCCCGTTCTGGCTGACAATGCCGCAACTGGATTGCCTGCGCTGACTGCGTTGCAAGCCAGTTTCCCCTATGCCGCGCGCCGGGGGCTTGAGGCCGCGATCACCGCCGATATGGGCGCAAGCTGGACCGAACGCGTGACGAATTTCCTGCGGACCCAGACCGGCGCGCGGTCCCTGACCCCGCGTGAGGGTGATGATCCCGACGCCATCCTGTCGCGGGCTGAGGCGGCTTTGGCCAAGGGCGATGTCGCGGCGGCTCTGGCCGAAGTGGCAACCCTGCCCGACCCCGCCAAGGCCGCGATGGCCGATTGGACGGCGCAGGCGGATCTGCGGCAACAGGCTGTGCAGGCGCTGACCGCGCTTGCCAGCCAAGGGTAAGGGGCGCGACATGCTGTGGTCCTTGACCAAAGTTCTGGTGTTCGTCGCGGTTCTGGCCCTGTTGACGCTGGGCGCGACGTTTCTGCTGGAAGCGGGTGGCGCGGTCCGCATCACCGCCGCCGGGTGGGAGTTGTCGCTTGGCCCCTTGCAACTGCTGATCGGCGTCTTGGTGTTGATCGTGGTGCTGTGGCTGGTGATGAAGGCCGTTGGCCTGTTGGTTGCCGTTTTGCGCTTTGCCAATGGCGATGAAACCGCCATCTCGCGCTATTTCGACCGCAACCGCGAACGCAAGGGCTATCAGGCGCTGTCCGAAGGCTTGCTTGCTTTGGCGGCCGGTGAAGGGCGGCTCGCGCTCGCCCGGGCGCGCAAGGCGGAATACTATCTCGACGATCCGGCGCTGACGACCCTGCTGGTGGCGCAGGCGGCCGAGGCTGCGGGCGACACCGCCCGCGCGTCAGAGGCGTATAAGGACATGCTGGCCGCGCCCCATACCCGCTTTGTCGGGATTCGGGGTCTGCTTCAGCAAAAACTGGCCGAAGGCGATACCGCGACCGCGCTGAAACTGGCGGAAAAGGCCATTGAACTGCGGCCCAAGCATACGGAAACGCAGGACATTCTGCTGCGGCTGCAAACCGAACAGCGGGATTGGAAGGGCGCGCGCGCCACGCTGGGGGCCAAACTGAAGGCAGGTACCCTGCCCAAGGACGTCTATCGCCGCCGCGATGCCGTGCTGGCGCTGCAACTGGCGGCGACCGTGCTGGACGAAGATGCGACCATCGAGGCGCGTGAGGCAGCGATCGAGGCGAACAAGCAATCGCCCGACCTGATCCCCGCCGCCGTCATGGCCGCGCGCAGCTATATCAACAAGGACAACGCCAAGAACGCGACGCGGGTGCTGAAAAAGGCATGGGACGCCAAACCGCATCCCGACCTTGCCGCCGCCTTTGCCGAAATTGTCCCCGATGAATCGCCCGAGGCGCGGATCAAACGCTTCAAGACGCTGGTTGCCAACCACCCCGACCACGAAGAAACCCGCCTGCTGATGGCCGAACTCTACATCACGGCCGAGGATTTTCCGGCGGCGCGGCGGTCTTTGGGCGATCTGGCGGAAAAACACCCGACGCAACGCTCGATTGCCATCATGGCCGCCATCGAACGCGGGCAGGGGGCGGATGACGCCGTGGTGCGCGGCTGGATGGCGCGCGCCTTGACCGCGCCGCGCGGTGCGCGTTGGTGCTGTGACCGCTGTCAGGCGATCCATGCGAAATGGGACCCGATCTGCGAGAACTGCGGCGGGTTTGATACGCTATCGTGGCGCGAACCGCCCGAAACCTTTGGCCCGTCTGCCACGGGGGCGGAGTTGTTGCCGCTGTTGGTCAAAGACCGTCCCGCACCCGCGCCAGAACCCGAACCAACCCCGCCGCCCCCGCCAGAGCCAGAGGTCATCGACCTTGAGGCCATCGTGCGCCGCGGCGGCTGAACCCCGCCGCCGCCGCCAAGTTTCGTTGCGTCACTTTCCAAGCTGGCTGGACAGACCTGTCTGGGCGTGCATTCTGGTGCTCCCTGCAAGGTTGTATGCCCGCCCAAGCGTGGCCGTCAAAGTTTCAACGAAAACGGGAGGTTGTTTCAATGGATCGTCGTTCTTTCTTGACCAAGGCCGCATTGGGCGGCGCCGGGGCAGCGGCACTTGCCGCACCGGCCCTTGCGCAGACCGCGCCAAAGGTGACGTGGCGTCTGACCTCGTCCTTTCCAAAGTCGCTGGACACCATCTATGGCGGGGCCGAAGTCCTGTCGAAGTATCTGTCCGAAGCGACCGATGGCAATTTTCAGATTCAGGTCTTTGCCGCAGGCGAACTCGTCCCCGGTCTGCAAGCCGCGGATGAGGTGACGGCGGGCAATATCGAAGCCTGCCACACCGTGGGTTACTATTACTGGGGCAAGGACCCGGCTTGGGCCGTTGCGGCGGCGGTGCCGTTCTCGCTGTCGGCGCGGGGGATCAACGCGTGGCATTATCACGGCGGCGGCATTGATCTTTATAACGAATTCCTCGCCCAGCATAACATCGTGGCGCTGCCCGGCGGCAACACCGGCGTGCAGATGGGTGGCTGGTATCGCAAGGAAATCACCACCGTCGCCGATCTGTCGGGCCTGAAGATGCGGGTCGGTGGCTTTGCGGGCAAGGTGCTGGAAAAACTGGGCGTCGTGCCGCAACAGATTGCGGGCGGCGACATCTATCCCGCGCTGGAAAAGGGCACCATCGACGCTGCCGAATGGGTCGGCCCCTATGACGACGAAAAGCTCGGCTTCGTGAAGGTCGCGCCGTACTACTACTACCCCGGCTGGTGGGAGGGTGGGCCGACTGTCCACTTCATGTTCAACAAGGCGAAATACGAAGAACTGCCGCCCGCCTACAAGTCCCTGCTGCACACCGCGGCGCAGGCGGCGGATGCGAACATGCTGCAAATGTATGACTTCAAGAACCCGACGGCGATCAAATCGCTGGTGTCGCAGGGCGCGCAACTGCGGCCCTTCACGCCCGAAATCCTTGAGGCCTGCTTCAACGCCGCCAATGAAGTCTATGCCGAGATGGAGGTCACCAACCCCGCCTTTGCCAAACTGTGGGGGTCGATCAAGGCGTTCCGGTCCGAGCATTACACCTGGGCGCAGGTGGCGGAATACAACTACGACACCTTCATGATGCTGCAACAGAACGCTGGAAAGCTGTGATCCCGGCCTGAACGCGACCTGAGCCCCCGGCCCGGTCCGGGGGCTTTTCCTTTGTCCTGATCACATTTGCGACGGTCCCGGTCCTTAGGACAACGGGACGAAGCGATAGGCATTCCCACGGCGGGCGTTTTCGCATATCCTTTGACAAAATATAAACGTGCGAGGGGCAATGAGCAGATTTCTCCGCGCGTCGATCCTGTTGCTTTTGCTCGCCTCTTGCGGGGGTGGCAGGTATTCGGCGCCTCGTAATCTTGATGACGCCTGTGCCATTCTGAACGAACGGCCCAAGTATTACCGCGCGATGAAGGCGGCAGAGCGGCGCTGGGGCATTCCGATCCATGTCCAGATGGCAACGATTCATCAGGAATCAAAGTTCATCGGCAATGCCCGGACCCCACATCGCTATGCCCTTGGTGTGATCCCGATGGGGCGGCAATCCTCGGCCTTTGGCTATAGCCAGGCGCTGGACGGCACATGGGAAGAATACCGCGATGAAGCTGGTGGGCGCGGTGCGCGGCGCGATGACATCGGCGATGCGACCGATTTCATGGGCTGGTACATGGACGACAGCACGACAGAGCTGGGCATTTCCAAGTATGACGCGCAGTCGCAGTATCTTGCCTATCACGAAGGCCGCAGCGGATTCCGCAACCAAAGCTATCTTGGCAAACCGTGGTTGATCGACGTGGCCGCCCGCGTTGGCGCACGGGCGGAAATGTATCGCGGGCAGTTGGCAAGCTGTGGCAAACTGTAAGCGGCGGATCAGTTCCGCCGCTGCTGTTCGGACGTGATGCTGAAGGTGGACGGCGGGAAATCCGCCGTTGCTGCCAGATTGCCAAGGATCACCGTGGTCTGCGCGCCCATGTCATCGGTGATGATCCACTGCCGCAGTTGCAGCGGCTGGTCGGTGAACACCAACTCGATCGAGCCATACTCCGGATGTTGCGGGTCTTGCACCGCGACCCGGGTCGTGCCCTCAACCTCGGCATGGCCGACAACGGTGTTAGCGCGGCCAAGGTCGACGGTTGGCGACAGGATCAGGTTCAGCGGCGTGCGCGTCAGCGGATACTGCTCGGGCGGTTGGTTCGACTTGGCGTCGAATATCGCGACCTGACCGGCACTTGCCAGCACCAGCGACGCATCTGGGGGCGCATATTCAAACCGCATCCGCCCCGGCCGTTTGATCTTGATCGTCCCGGTCGAGATGGAGCCGTCCGCGTTCACCTGCGTGAAATCCGTCGCCGCCGTGGTCAGGCCATTCAAATAGGCGCTGATCCGGTCAAGCGGGATGATCTCTGCCTGCGCGGGAAGCGCGAACAGAAGGGCGACAAGCGGGGCGAAAAGCGCGGATCGGTTCATCATGCGCCGAATATAACGCCGCCCGCGCCGCCTTGCACCTGTCCGTTGCAGCCTGTGCCAAGGGCGTGAAGCAGCGTGAGGTCAGCGCGTTCCGTAATCCCGCGCGCCAAACAGCGCCGACCCCACCCTGACATGGGTTGCCCCGGCGGCGATGGCGGCGGGGAAGTCGCTGCTCATGCCCATCGACAGCCCGGTCAGCCCGTTGCGCGCGGCCATGGCGGCCAGCATATGGAAATGCGGGGTCGCGTCTTCGGATTCTGGTGGGATGCACATCAGGCCGACCAGTGGCAGGTCACGGCGGCGGCAATCGGCGACGAACGCATCCAGATCGGCGGGCAGGATCCCTGCCTTTTGCGGTTCTTCGCCTGTGTTGACCTGCACGAACAGATCGGGCGAGGTGCCGCGCGATTGCGCCAGCGATGCCAGCTTGTCCGCCAGCGACGGGCGGTCCAGCGAATGGATGGCGTCAAACAGTTCCACCGCGACCTTGGCCTTGTTGGTCTGCAACGGACCGATCATATGCACGGCCACGGGGCCGAACTCTGCGCGCAGGTCGGGCCATTTGCCCTGCGCCTCTTGCACGTAGTTTTCGCCAAACAGGCGGTGACCGTCCTTCAGCACGGCAACCACACGCTCCAGCGGTTGGACCTTGGACACGGCGATCAGATGCACCGATCCCGGCGCACGGCCAGCGGCGGTTTCCGCAAGGCGGAGCTTTTCCAGAATTGTCGCCAGTGCCGTGGTCATGCCCGCCCCCATTGGTGATTGCGTGCAGAACATAGCGCCGCTGCAAAGGGACGCCATCCCCTTGGCGACAAAAGAAAAGGGGCGGACCCTAAGGTCCGCCCCCGTCCGATGCGCCGAAGCGCGTCAGATCAGAACGAGAAGTTCACGCCCAGATCGGCTTTGGTCAGGCCGTCGTTGTTCACGATGCCGCCAGCCAGGGTCGCGCCGCCGCCCAGCGAGTAGGAAGCGCCGATGCCTTGGAAGTAGGCGGTGTTGGTGGCCGAGGTTTCAGCCTGACGGTAGAAACCGGTGACCGAGATCGCGTCCATCGTGTAGACTGCCGACAGACCATAGGATTCCGGGTCGAAGCCGACCGCATTGTCCATGGTCATGTAAGCGACTTTCGCGGTCACGCCCGAGAAAGTTGCGGTGGCAGCAACGGCGGTGGCGGTCGCATCAGCAGCGATACCAGCCGAGTCCGAGTCTTCATAGCCGACGGCAACCGAGAACGCGTCGGTCGCATAGGTCGCGCCGACCGAGAACGTGTCAGCAGCATTGTCCGGCTGACCAACCGACAAGTAGCCGGTGAAGCCCGAAGCGGAGTACGAATACAGAGCCGATTCACGGTCGCCCGAGGTCAGGTACGCGAATTCGTTGTGGTCGCCTGCGCCAGTGTAACCAACGCCAGCCAGGTGGCCAACAGCGGTATGCGCGGCGGAGTCGTTGCCGCCCATGGTCAGCTTGCCGAACGCGCCGGAAATGAAGACCGAACCTTCGGTGCCCGAAGCAGCGGCGACGGCGTCATGAATGCCGAACGAACCACCGAACTCGAGGCCGCCATCGGTCGAAGCCGACATGTTGACCGAAGCGCGAACGCGCGAGTTGAAGGAGGTTTCTTTGTCGCCGACAGCAGCGGTTTCGTTGTAGGTGATGCCCATGCGGCCGTTGCCCGACAGGGTAACTTCAGCAGAAGCGAAGCCAGCGGTGCCAACCAGGACGGTGGTGGCGAGAAGAATCTTTTTCATCGTTTTCCCTCGTTGTCTTAGGAACCCAGCCCAGGGGAATCCGGGGTGGGGATGACTTGTTCATCATGCCTTCCGACCGGGAATGCAACTTTCGATAGGATCGCCATCCGAACGACCTGCTGCATGATGCAGTCTTGCCACAGTCTTTTGGCATAGGTACGGCTTTGCAACCCACAGAGGCCGCAATTCACCGCGCCACACGGTGATTGGAAACGAAAAAGGGCGGACCCGAAGGTCCGCCCCCGTCCAAAGCGCCGAGGCGCGTTGGATCAGAACGAGAAGTTCACGCCCAGATCGGCCTTGGTCAGACCGTCGGCATTGGCAACGCCACCAGCCAAGGTTGCGCCGCCGCCCAGTGCGTAGGACGCACCGATGCCTTGGAAGTAGGCGGTGTCGGTGGCCGAGGTTTCCTGCTGGCGCGCAAAGACGGTCAGCGAAACCGCATCCATCGCGTAGGTGGCCGACAGGCCATACGACGACGGGTCGAAGCCAGCAACGTTGTCGCGGGTCATGTAGATTGCCTTGGCGGTAACGCCCGACATGGTGGCCGACGCAGCGACCGAGGTCTGGGTGCCGACAACCGACGAGTCTTCGTAGCCGACAGCGACGCTGAACGCGTCGGTCGCATAGGCAGCGCCGACCGAGTAGGTGTCGTCAGCGTTGTCCGGCTGGCCAACCGACACATAGCCGGTGAAGCCCGAAGCGGAGTACGAGTACAGCGCCGATTCACGGTCGCCCGAGGTCAGGTAGCCGATCTCGTTGTGGTCGCCGTTGCCGGTATAGCCCACGCCAGCCAGCTGGCCGACAGCGTTCTGCGCTGCGGAGTCGTTGCCGCCCATGGTCAACTTGCCGAACGCGCCCGAGATGAACACGGAACCTTCGGTGCCGCCAGCAGCAGCGCCAGCGTCATGGATGCCGAACGAGCCGCCGAATTCCAGGCCGCCGTCGGACGAAGCCGACATGTTGACCGACGCACGAACGCGCGAGTTGAAGGAGGTTTCTTTGTCGCCAGCAGCGGCGGTTTCGATGCTGGTGATACCCATGCGGCCGTTGCCCGACAGGGTGACTTCAGCGGAAGCGAAGCCAGCGGTGCCAACCAGAACGGTGGTGGCGAGAAGAATTTTTTTCATGGTTTTCCCTCGTTTTCTAGGAACCCACCCCAGAGGAATCTGAGCTGGGGATGCCCTGTTAAACTTTATTAACGAACGGCAATGCAACTTCATCGCGCTCGCCAAGCCCAAGCACCTGCCGTATGGTGCAGTCTTGCCACAGTCGCTTTCGTTCCGTTTCGGCGGGCCTGCACATTCGACCTCTGCCGTCTGTGCCCCGCGCCGCCATCGGGCACTTTGGGCGTGCCCCTGCAGGAAGCGTGCCCATCTGTTCCTGCGACCTGCCGCCGGGGCGGGGGGAAAAGTCTTGGCACGCCTTGGCGGACAGGCTAGACAACGGTCAAAGGACGACGGGGGACTGAATGAAGCGGCATAGCGCAGTTCGACTGGTGCTGATGACGGGTTTGGCGCTGTCCGTCGCCGGATGCGGCAGTCTTGGCGGTGACAGCGGTCTGTTCCGTCGCGGCGGTGCACCGACCCCGGATCAGGTGGAACGCTCTGCCCGCGCAGATGCCCAACGTGCCGCCCTTGCCCGCGCCAGCGGCGAAGACAGCCGTGAAACGGTATGGGGTCTGTTCAGCAACAACCGCGACCCGAACACGACGGTTGAGGTGAACAAGTATCTTTGGCAGGCGTCGCTTGAAGTGCTGGATTTTCTGCCGGTGGAATCGGTTGATCCCTTTACTGGCGTCATCACCACAGGCTTTGGCACACCGCCCGGCAGTGGTCGCGCCTATCGTGCGACGATCTACGTTCAGGACCCGTCGCTTGACGCGCGGTCGCTGAAGGTGGCGCTGCAATCGCGCGGCGGCGGTGCGGTTGCACCCGAAACCGCCCGTGCAGTGGAAGACGCGATCCTGACCCGTGCGCGCCAACTTCGCATCCGCGATCTGGGGCTGTAACTCCGGCTTCGCGGACACCGCTTTCGGCGGAACAACTTTGGCGTGCAAAGCATTTGCCCCCGTCTGACACGGAGGCACCCATGCACATGCTGAACATCGTCACGCTTCTTCTGATCATCATCGGCGGCATCAACTGGCTGCTGGTGGGGCTGTTTCAATACGATCTTGTCGCTGAGCTGTTCGGCGGGCAGAGCAGCGGTCTGGCCCGGATGATCTATATCCTCGTCGGTCTGTCGGCGCTGTGGCAGTTGGTACCCTTTGCTCGCATGGTGTCGGGTGATGTGGTGCGTGACACCACCAACCGCGACTCGCGGCGTTGACGGCATTCACTGGACCTTGGCGGTCGCGCTTCCTATAACCCCACGCGCAAGCACACGCCGAGGGGCCAGAGATGTCGCGCTACGAACCCAGTGTTACCGAACCCAAATGGCAAGCCCAATGGGAGGAAGCCGGGACGTTCCTGGCCAAGCGCGACCCGTCGAAGCCAAAGTACTACGTGCTTGAGATGTTCCCCTATCCGTCGGGGCGCATCCACATGGGGCATGTGCGCAACTACACGATGGGCGATGTCGTCGCCCGTCAGAAGGCTGCGGCTGGCTATTCGGTGCTGCATCCCATGGGCTGGGACGCTTTCGGGATGCCCGCCGAGAATGCCGCGATGGAGCGGGGCGGCCACCCCAAGACCTGGACCTATGGCAACATCGCCGACATGCGCGCGCAGATGAAGCCGTTGGGCCTGTCGATCGACTGGTCCCGCGAATTCGCCACCTGCGACCCCGAGTATTACGGCCAGCAACAAGCCATGTTCATCGACATGCTTGAGGCGGGTCTTGTCTACCGCAAGAACGCGGTGGTGAACTGGGACCCGGTCGACATGACCGTTCTGGCCAATGAGCAGGTGATCGACGGCAAGGGCTGGCGGTCGGGCGCTGCGGTGGAACGGCGCGAGTTGACGCAGTGGTTCTTCAAAATCTCCGACTATTCCGAGGATCTGCTGAATGCGCTGGACGGTCTGACCGACTGGCCGGAAAAGGTGCGTCTGATGCAGGCAAACTGGATCGGGCGGTCGCGCGGGTTGCAATTCGGCTTTGACACCGTGGGCGCGCCTGCAGGCTTTGACCGGCTGGAGGTTTACACGACCCGGCCTGACACGCTGATGGGCGCATCCTTTGCGGCGATCAGCGCGGATCACCCCTTGGCCAAGGCGTTGGAGTCTGACCCCGCCGTGGCCGCCTTTGTCGCCGAATGCCGCAAGGGTGGCACCAGCGCCGAAGAGATCGAAACGGCGGAAAAGATCGGCTATGACACAGGCATCCGCGTCAAGCACCCGCTGAACCCGGAGTGGGAACTGCCGGTCTGGATCGCCAACTTCATCCTGATGGATTATGGCACGGGTGCGATTTTCGGCTGCCCCGCGCATGACCAGCGCGACCTGGATTTTGCTCGGAAGTATGGGCTGCCAGTCGAACTTGTTTTTACCGATATTCGCGGAACGAGTGCTGAACCTACTGCAGGTGTAATCTATACGAACGCGTCTCAAGGCGGTGTTCTCTCCGTTACTATAGACCCTGCGCGGGGAGACGCTGCCTTTGCTCCAATGAAGTCAGAAAAGGTTCGTTACCTTCGCGGCTTCTCTGGGGCCGAGGTGCAGACCGGCGAAGAGGCCATCGCCGCCGCCATCGCCCATGCAGAATCGAACGGTTATGGCACCGGCGTCACCAAGTTCCGCCTGCGGGATTGGGGCATTTCCCGTCAGCGCTATTGGGGTTGCCCGATTCCCGTGGTGCATTGTGCCGCCTGTGGCGTGGTGCCAGAGCGCAAAGAGAATCTGCCCGTCACCCTGCCCGATGATGTGACCTTTGACGTCCCCGGCAACCCGCTGGACCGCCACCCGACATGGCGCGATTGCGCCTGCCCGAAATGTGGTGCGCCTGCGCGGCGGGAAACCGACACAATGGATACCTTCGTGGATTCGTCGTGGTATTACGCCCGCTTCACCGCCCCGCGTGCGACGACACCGACGGTGGCCGAAGATGCCGATTACTGGATGAACGTGGACCAGTATATCGGCGGTATCGAACATGCGATCCTGCACCTCTTGTATTCCCGCTTCTTTGCCCGCGCGATGCACAAGACCGGCCATCTGCCCGCGAAAGCCATTGAGCCGTTCAATGCCCTGTTCACCCAAGGCATGGTCACGCATGAGATTTACAAGACCACCGACGCCAATGGTCGTCCGGTCTATCACCTGCCCGAAGACATCATTCGCAGCGATGCCGGGGCGACGTTGAAGGACGGCACAACGGTTGAGGTGATCCCCTCGGCAAAGATGTCGAAGTCCAAGAAGAATGTCGTCGACCCGATGAACATCATCGCGGCCTTTGGGGCAGACACCGCGCGCTGGTTCGTGATGTCCGACAGCCCGCCAGAGCGCGATGTGGAATGGACAGCATCGGGGGCCGAGGCTGCTTACAAGCACCTGTCCCGCGTTTGGCGCATCGCGGATGAAGTTGCGCAATCGGATGCCCCCGCGAATGGCGATGACCTCGCCCTCGCCAAAGCCACCGCCCGCGCCGTGGATGAAGTGACCAAGGGCATCGAAGGCTTTGCCTTCAACAAGGCCATTGCGAAGCTTTATGAATTCACCAACGCCGTGCAGAAATCGCAGGCCGGTGCTGCGGCCAAGCGCGATGCGATGCGGGTGATGGCGCAACTGATGCAACCGATGACGCCGCATCTGGCCGAAGAGGTTTGGTCCACGCTGGGCGGCGCGGGTCTGGTGGCAGAGGCGGCTTGGCCCAAGGCCGATCCGGCGCTGTTGGTGGACGATTCGGTAACGCTGCCGATCCAGATCAACGGCAAGCGGCGCGGCGAAATCACCGTGGCCAAAGACCTGCCCACCGCAGAGGTTGAAAAACTGGCGCTGGCGAACGAGGATGTGATCAAGTTTCTGGCCGGTCAGCCGGTCAAGAAGATCATCGTCGTTCCGGGGCGCATCATCAATGTCGTGGTCTAACCGCCGATCCCTGCTTGCCCTGCTGGCCGCCGCCCCTTTGGCGGCCTGCGGGTTCACCCCGGCTTATGGCCCCAACGGCCCGGCAAAGGCGCTGCGGGGGCGGATTTCCTATCAGGAACCGACCGATCCCAACGCCTTTGAACTGGTCAAACAGCTTGAGGTGCAGTTTGGCCGGCCCGAAGCCCCGACCCATGCCTTGCGCTATGGTCTGACCGTCAGCGCGCAGGCGGGCGGCTATACCACAGCGAACGCGATCACCCGCTATGTGCTGAACGGCAGCGTGGTCTGGTCGCTGGACAATATCGCCAGCACGCAACGGGTGGCGGGCGGCACGGCGACGGGCTTCACCTCTTGGTCAGCGGCGGGGACCACGATTTCCACGCAAGTGGCGTCTGACGATGCCGTGCGGCGCTTGATGGTGATTCTGGCCGATCAGATGGCGACGCAAATCCTCGCCGCCTCTGTGGATATGACACAATGATCCTGAAAGGGGGCGAGGCGGTCCGCTACTTCGCCAAGCCCGATCCTGCCAAGGCGGGTCTGTTGATCTATGGCCCTGACGCCATGCGCGTGGCACTTCGGCGGCAAGAGGTGATCCTTGCGCTTGTCGGCAAGGAGGGTGAGGCCGAGATGCGCCTGACCCGCATGTCTGGCAGTGACCTGCGCAAAGACCCCGCACGCTTGATTGATGCGATGAAGGCGCAAGGCTTCTTCCCCGGCCCGCGCGTGGTCTTTGTCGAAGAGGCAACCGACGGCCTTGCCCCGCAATTTGACGCCGCGCTGAAAGAATGGCGTCCGGGTGACGCGCAGATCATCGTCACGGCGGGGGAGTTGAAGGGCAAGACGGCACCGTTGAAGGTGGTGTTCGAGAAAAACCTGAACACCTATGCCGTGGTGCTATATGACGAACCGCCCAGCCGCGAAGAGATTGAATCCGCGCTGCAAAAGGCCGGCCTGACCCGGATCGAACCAGCGGCGATGGCGGACCTGACCACGCTTGCCCGAGCGCTGGACCCCGGCGATTTCCGGCAGTTTCTGGAAAAGGTGGCGCTGTATAAATACGGCGATCCGACGCCGCTTGTCCCGCAGGATGTGGCAGCCCTCGCCCCGTCGAGCATCGAGGCCGGGGTGGATGACCTGATCATGGTCGCCGCCGATGGCAATGCCGGACAAATCGGCCTGTTCGTGCGGCGACTGGAGGGGCAGGGGACCAATCCCGTGACCATCTGCATCGCCGCCCTGCGCCATTTCCGGGGCTTACAGGCGGCGATGGCCGATCCGGGCGGGGTGCAATCCGGGCTGGCGCGGTTCCGCGGTAACTTCAAGGTCAAGGATGCCATGACCCGGCAAGCGGGCCTGTGGTCACGCGATGGCATCGACAAGGCGGTTGCCGCGATCCTTGAAACCGACCTGACGCTGCGATCCGCATCCCGCGCGCCGGGAATGGCGGTGATGGAGCGGACCTTGATCCGTCTGGCGATGATGGCGCGGGCGCGATGACGGCGCTGGAACGGCTGCACGTCGACTGCGCGGCACTGGGAACGATCCTGTTCACCGTCACCGCGCATGATTTCGACGCCTTGCTGTTCCGGCGGCTGTATTCGTCGCACCCCGCCGAATACCCTGCCTCGGGAACCAAGCCGATGGTGCGGGATGCGTGGTTTGACCTGTGCATCACGCGGGGGGAAACCTTTGTCGCCAACACCCCCGATGCTTTTGCCGCGCTGTTTTTCGACCATGCGCTGATCACGTCAATGGGATTGGGGTCAGCGGTCAACATTCCCGTTTCGGATGGCACGTTGGTTGTTGGCACGGTCAACCTATTGGCAGGTATCGGCCATTTCACTCCTGACAGGTTGGCGGGCTATCACGACGCAGTCCGTGGCCAGCGCGTTGGCTTGGTGCAAGCGCTGCGGGCATCGGCCGCCACGCCGGGTTGAACCATTCCGGGAACGACTGGCACAGATTGTTTCCCGTTTGGTGTGACACGATGATGGACAACTCCCCTTGATCGGGATTAGGAAAAGCTCAAGGGGATGCGAAGCATGATGACAGCCTGTGCGAAATACCATCTCGGTCAGGTGGTCCGTCATCGGAAGCATCCGTTCCGCGGCGTCGTGTTTGATGTGGACCCGCGGTTTTCCAATACCGAAGAATGGTATGACGCGATCCCCGAAGACAGCCGTCCCGCCAAGGATCAGCCGTTCTATCACCTGCTGGCCGAAAACGACCAAAGCTTTTACGTGGCTTATGTGTCGGAACAGAACCTTGTTCCCGATGACACGGGTGAGCCTGTGGATCACCCCGATCTGGGCGATCTGTTCGGCGATTTTGCCGATGGCCGCTATCCGTTGCAGTTCCAACTGAACTGACGCTTCGCAGCTAACGCTTCCTTTACCTGCGCGCCCCATGCTGCCCCCAAAGACGGAGGCGACATGAAACTGCAAGCAGAGCAGGACGAAACCGATCTCATCATCCGCGTGCAGGGCGACCGGATCGACGCTGCGGGGGCGGTGCCGTTCAAGGACCAGATTCTGCAACTGGCCGAAGGGGGGACAGGCCGGGTGGTGCTTGACCTCAGCCGGGTGGATTTTCTGGACAGCAGCGGTCTGGGTGCCTTGGTGGCGATCCGGCGGATGCTCGGCGCGCGCGCGCTGGACCTGATGTCGCCCACCCCGCCCGTGGTGCGTGTGCTGCGGCTGACGCGGATGGACATGGTTTTCACCATCCATCCCGCCGCCGGGTCGCCGAATGGGGCCTGACTGCCGCTTTGACCACAGCTTTGCCGCCCAAGCGATGGAGGTGCGGTTGGTGCTGACCCGCCTCAGGCGGGCGTCGGTGCTGCGTGGCCTGTCGCCCGAATCCGCCGAAAGCTGCGAGCTGGTCTTGGCAGAGGCAATGAACAACATTGTCGAACATGCTTATGGCGGGGGCGACGGGTCGTTGCGGTTGACGTTGCTGCGCGGGCGGCATCACGTGATCTGCCGTTTGTTGGACCGGGGCCGTCCCTTGCCGGGCCTGACGCTGCCGCCCGGCCGTCTGCCGCCGCAGGATGATTCGCCCGCCGAAGGCGGCTATGGCTGGTTCCTGATCCACAGCCTGTCGCAACGGCTGCATTACCGGCGGGCAGACGGGATGAACCGTCTGTTCATCGTTGTTACCGCCAACAGTCGCGCCGCCTAAGCCAGATTGTTTCAAATTTCGCCGATGCGACGCAGAAAGACCGGAATCCGCCCCTAAATCTGCCCGCCATTCTGCCGATAAACAGACTGTAGCTCGAATTTGGCTGCACCCTGGCGTTGCGCGCGAAAGCCCCCACCCAGCGCGCGACGCCGGGGTTCCATCACAAGCGTTGGACAGCCTCTGAAGCTGCCGGTATTCAGGCGGCCACCCCAAGCGAGGTTGCCAAGATGCCCGATTTTGACCGCGGCGCCCTTTCCGCCCAAATCCACGCGCTCTGCCACGGTGAGACGGATACCGTCGCGCTGATGGCCACCGTGGCCTGCGAAATCCACAATGGCCATCCGATGTCGGATTGGACCGGGTTTTACCGCGTTGTTGCGCCTGAACTCTTGAAGATCGGTCCCTATCAAGGCGGGCATGGCTGTCTGGTGATCCCCTTTTCGCGCGGGGTCTGCGGGGCGGCGTTTCCCCAAGGACCCCGCCCGGGCGCCGCCGCCGCCTGCGGGCGAGGCTGCGCGTAGCTGGGGCCGCCCATCGCCTGCAGGCGCGCGATGCGCTCT
>NKIT01000007.1:50809-64983 GCA_002256185.1 Rhodobacteraceae bacterium PARR1
AAGGTGCTGAACGTCCCGGATGTCGATGCGTTTCCCGACCATATCGCCTGTTCATCCAGCACGCGGTCGGAACTGGTGGTGCCGGTCTGGAACGGACAGGGGCGGTTGCTCGGGGTTCTTGATCTGGACAGCAACACCCCCGCCGCCTTTACCGCCGAGGATGAGGCGTGGATCGTGCCGCTCTTGGCCGACATTTTCAGGCACGCAGAATGAACGGCTCTTGCGCCTGCGGGTCCGTCACCTTTCGCACCGAAGGGCCGCTGCGCCCGGTGATCGCCTGCCATTGTGAGACGTGCCGCAAGACATCCGGCCACTTCTGGGCCGCGACCTCCGTCCCGTTGGACCACTTCCACCTGATCCGCCAAGACGGCCTTGCGTGGTTTTCCGCCACGCCCGCCGCGAAGCGAGGGTTCTGCAATCGCTGCGGGTCGTCGCTGTTCTGGCTGCCCGAAGGTGGTGACATGATGTCGATTGCCGCCGGGGCGCTGGATGGCGTGACGGGCCTGAAAATCGCGTGTCATTGGTTCATGGCCGAAGCGGGGGATTACTACACCCTGACCGACGGTCTGCCCCAGTATCAGCGCGAAAGCTGACCGGGTGGCATCCCCCTGCGCCTTGGGATATTGAGAGCGCAGTCAAGGAAAGGTGCGGACATGGCAACGATCACGCTTCTGGATGGAGGCATGGGGCAGGAATTGGTGGCGCGGTCGGGCGATGATCCGACGCCGCTGTGGGCCACGCGGGTGATGCTGGATCACCCCAACCTCGTGCGGGAAATCCACGACGATTACTTTGCCGCCGGGGCCACGGTTGCCACGACCAACACCTATGCCATCCACCATGACCGGCTTGAGGGCTTCGGTCTGGATCCTCTGTTCCGCGAATTGCACGAAAAGGCGGTTCAGGCGGCGGTCGATGCGCGCAATGCCCATGGGTCGGGCCGGATTGCCGGATCAATGGGACCGCTGGTTGCCACCTACCGCGCAGATGTGACGCAACCCTTGGATGTGGCGGTGCCGAAATACGCCGAAATCGCCGCGATCCTTGGGCCGCATGTCGATGTGATCCTGTGCGAAACCATGGCCTCTGTCCTGCAAGCCGAAGGGGCGGCGCGGGGCGCGATGGCAGCGGGCAAGCCGGTCTGGCTGTCTGTCACCGTCGATGACGCCGATGGCACACGGTTGCGCTCGGGTGAGCCTTTGGCCGATCTGCGCCGCGTGGTGGATGAGGTGAAGCCCGCCGCGGTGTTGGTCAACTGCTCGGTGCCCGAGGCGATGGCGGCGGCAATGGCCGTGGTGGCGACCTTTGGCATCCCCTTTGGCGCCTATGCCAATGGCTTTACCCATATCGACACCGAATTCCTGAAGGATCAGCCCACGGTCAAGGAACTGACCCACCGCCACGACCTGACGCCCGCGAAATACGTGGACTTCGCCATGTCTTGGGTTGCCCAAGGGGCCACCATCGTTGGTGGCTGCTGTGAGGTTGGGCCTGCCCATATCCGCGCCTTGGCCGATGCTTTGCGCGCTGCCGGGCATCAGATCGCGTGAGGCCCAATCCTTGAGAATCGAATTCTCCTACGATCCGCCGCCCGGCCCCCCGGTCATCCTGCATCTGGATGACCGGTTGATCGTGGTGGACAAGCCTGCGGGTCTGCTGTCGGTGCCGGGAAAGCTGGAAGGGCGGGCAGATTGCCTGATCACCCGCCTGCAAGCGGTCTACCCCGACGCGCTGGTGGTGCATCGGCTGGATTGCGATACCTCTGGCCTGATCCTGTTTGCGCGGGACAAGGCGGCGCAGGGGCATCTGGGGCAAGAGTTTGAACAGCGTCGGGCGAAGAAAAGCTACCTTGCCCGCGTGCAAGGATTGGTTGCATCAGACAGCGGCACGGTCGATCTGCCGCTGTCCGTGGATTGGCCGAACCGTCCGCGCCAGATGGTCAACCATCAGGATGGCAAGCACGCCCACACAGATTGGCAAGTGATCTCGCGCAGTGAAACGGAAACCCGGATGCGGCTGTTTCCGCTGACCGGGCGCAGCCATCAGTTGCGGGTGCATATGCTGGCGATTGGGCATCCGATCCTTGGCGATCAGATTTATGCGCCCGAAACGCTGGCCGATCATTCCCGCCTGATGCTGCACGCCGAAACGCTGGGGTTGCATTATCCGGGAACGGGGGAGTGGGTGCAATTCGCCGCCCCCTGTCCGTTCTGAGGGGCCGTTTTAAGCCTTCCGCAACCGCACCATGAAGAACCCGTCCATCCCGCCCGCCTCGGACCAGTAATCGGGCCGCAGGCGCAGGCCGCCGCTTGCCGTCCACCACGCGTCATCGACCCCCGGCAGGGCGACGCGTTCGACGGTCAGCCCCGTATGGCGGGCAAGGACGGCGTCCAACTGCGCCTCGCCTTCCTCGGGCAGAAGCGAGCAGGTGCAGAACACCAGACGCCCACCCGGTTTCAGCAGGGTCAGCGCATGATCCAGCATCCGCGCCTGCAAGTCGGTCAGTTCCGGCAGTTCTGACCCATCCTTGACAAAGGGCAGGTCCGGGTGGCGGCGGATCGTGCCGGTGGCCGAACAGGGCGCATCCAAGAGCACGGCATCAAAGCCGCCTTCGGTAAAGAAAAAGGCATCACCCGTCACTACCCGGGCTGAAAGGTTGGTGCGCGCAAGGTTTTCGCGCAGCCGACCCAACCGTGGTTCCGAGATGTCCAGCGCCGTCACCTCTGCCCCCGCAGCGGCCAGTTGCAGCGTCTTGCCCCCCGGCGCGGCGCAAAGGTCCAGCACCTTTTCGCCCTTTTGCGGGGCCAGTAATCCCACTGCCAAAGCGGCGGCGGCATCCTGCACCCACCAGCCGCCGGTCGCATAGCCGGGCAGGGTGGAAAGCTGACCCGGATCGGTCAGGCGCAAACTGCCCGTTGGCAACAACGCGCCTTCGGGCGTGTCAAAACCGGGGCGCAACGTCAGGTCCACCGGCGGTGCCTTGGCCTGCACCGACTCGATCAGCGCCACAGCCTCGCGCCCGTAAACATGCACCAAGGGTTGCCGCAGCCAGCGCGGCAGACGTTGCGGCGGCAAAGCGGCCAGAGGATGTTCCGGCACCTGCCGCAGCACGGCATTCACCAGCCCGGCCATATGCCCGGTGCGATTGCCACGGCGCACAATTTCCACCGCCGCATTCACCACACCATGCGCGGCCCCGCCCATGGCAAGTTCTGTCACGGCCAGCCGCAGCGCGTTCAGCACCAGACGGGGCGGGGCTTTGCGCAGGTTCTTTTCCAGCAGCTTGTCCACGGGTTCGATCTGCCGCAGCGCCGCCGTTGCCAGACGTTGCGCCCTTGCGCGGTCTGACGGGCCAAGCCCTGCCAGCGGTCCCTGCGGATCGGTCAGCACCTGCGCCAAAAGCCGCCCTTCGCCCAACACCGCGCCCATCAGACCCACCGCCGCCGCGCGTGCTGCCAAACCTTCTGCCGCCATGACCTGACCCCCGCGACGCCCTGCGCCCTTGTTGCGCTTGCAGGGGGGCGTATATCAAGCGGCAGGCACAAGGAACCCCAGCCATGACCGATCAGACCAAAGACCGCCCTCTTCCCCCCGAAGCCCTGCGCGCCTTGGCCGAGGCAGAGGAACGTCGCAAAGACGCCCGTGCGCTGGACCTGCCGCCGGAACTGGGTGGTCGTGACGGGCCAGAGCCTGTGCGTTATGGCGATTGGGAGAAAAAGGGGCTGGCTATCGACTTTTGATCGACTTGGTCAGCGCAGGGCAAAGCGGGCCGAATCGCCCTTGCCCTTGTCCACGGTAAAACGGATGTCGTCGCCCCGGCGTTCCACAAGCTGGCAGTTGTAGGGGATTGGCGTGCCCGACCAATCCATTTCACGGCAGAAAAAGCCGTCCTGCCAGTCCCACTTGCCTGTCACCGGCCAACCCATCGCATCGCCCGTTATGGTTCCATCGGCGCGGACGTTCAGGGTGATGCCCAACAGCCCGATCCGCATATCACGCCCTTCGACGGCGGCGACGAAATCTTCGCGCGTGGCGATGCGTTCATAACCCTCCGCCCGCGCCGGCAGCGCAATCAGCGACAGGATCAGGACAAGCAACGAAAAGACCGGACGGAACATGGCGACACCTGATTGACCGTTTGATACGGCGCAGGGACCATGACGGATCACCTGCGCCTTCAGAAACGAAGGATCGCGGGTAAAAGTTTCAAGATCGTCAAAGCCCCAGGACATCCATCATATCATAGTGACCGGGCTTTTGCCCCTGCCCCCACAGCGCGGCACGGATGGCCCCCCGGGCAAAGATCGCGCGGTCCGTGGCAAGGTGGCGCAGCACCACCCGCTCCCCATCGGCGGCAAAGATCACGTCATGTTCTCCGACGATATCCCCGCCCCGAATCGCAGAGAACCCAATCGCCCCGCGTTCCCGCGCGCCGGTGATGCCATCGCGGCCTGACACCATCGCGTCGTCCAGCGCCACGCCGCGCCCTTCGGCAGCGGCACGGCCCAGCATCAGCGCGGTGCCGGATGGGGCATCCACCTTCATGCGGTGATGCGCCTCAACCACCTCGATGTCCCAATCGGCATCCAAGGCGGCGGCGATCTTTTGCGTCAACCGCACCAACAGGTTGACCCCAAGGCTCATGTTGCCCGCACGCACGATCACGGCATGGCGGGCGGCGGCGTCGATCTTGGCGATATGCGCGGCCTCTAGCCCCGTGGTGCCGATCACATGCACGGCGCGGGCTTGTGCGGCGAGGGCAGCAAATTCCACCGTTGCCGCAGGGGCGGTGAAGTCGATCACGGCTTGGGCGCGGGAAAACGCTTCCAGCGGGTCATCGGTCACGGTCACACCAAGCGGTGCGCCACCCATGCATTCCCCAATGTCGCGCCCCACCCACGCATGCCCCGCCCGTTCGACACAGCCGACCAGACGCGCCTTGTCATGGGCTGAAATGCCCTTGACCAGCATCTGACCCATCCGGCCCGAAGCCCCCGTGATGACGATGCCCGGCAGATCGGTCATGGCACTCTCCCCTGTCTTGTTGCGATTGCTTTAACGGCTTGGCCCTGTCCGCGAAAGCCTGCCGTTGCACGGGCGCGGCAAAAGCCCTATGTGGGCGGCATGTCCAACAAACGATCCTTTTCGGGCGATGGCCCGTCGCAGCGCCAGCTTCGTGTCGGTGAATTGATCCGCCGCACGCTGTCTGACGTGCTGAACCGGTCCGAGATCCATGATCCGGACCTGAACCGCATGTCCATCACGGTGGGCGAGGTGTCCTTGTCCAACGACCTGAAGGTGGCGACGGTCTATGTCATGCCGCTGATGGGAACTGTGCCGGTGGCGGATGCCATCGCCGCCTTGGCGCGCAACAAGTTTGAACTGCGCCACCGCGTTTCGGCGGAATTGACGCTGAAATACGCCCCCGACCTGCGCTTCCGCGCGGATGAGACGTTTGACCGTCTGGATGAGACGCGGCGCTTGTTTTCGGATGAAAAGGTGCAGCGCGACATCGCCCGCACCGATGAGGACGAAGGCGAAGAATGATCCGGCTCATCTGGGCAGCGGTGCTGACCCTGCTGCCCGGTGTTGTTCATGCCGCCTGCGAAACCGCCCGGTTTGAGGATCGCGATTACGCCGTATGCAGCGTGACGGCGGATCAGGATTTGCGGCTGTTCCACACTGGCCCCGATGGTCTTTACGGTGGATTCGCCGCGATCAATCAGGCGTTAGAGGCACAGGGCCAAAAGCTGGGCTTTGCGATGAACGCCGGGATGTATGCGCCGGATCGGTCACCGCTGGGCCTTTACATCGAAAATGGCGTCGAATCGCAGGCCATCGTCACAGCCGAGGGGCCGGGGAATTTCGGCATGCGCCCGAATGGCGTGTTCTGCGCGGGGCCGGATGGCTTTTCCGTCACCGAATCGCGGGCCTTTGCCGCTGCGCCGAAACCCTGCCGTATCGCCACGCAATCGGGGCCGATGCTGGTGATCGACGGGGCGCTGCATCCGCGATTTCTGGTTGATTCGGAGTCGGTCTATGTCCGCAACGGTGTGGGGGTGTCGGCGGATGGCCAGACCGCCTTTTTCGCCATCTCTGACAGTCGCGTGACCTTTCACCAATTCGCCCGCCTGTTCCGCGATGTGCTGAAGACGCCCAATGCGCTGTATCTGGACGGCTCCATCTCACGGCTCTACGCGCCCGAATTGGGGCGGCATGACCGGGGGTTGCCGCTGGGGCCGATCATTGGCCTGGTGGTGCCGCGCGGTTGACGCCATCCGTCCCCGGCGGTAGCAGGCGAGCCTTGGCCGCAGTCGGCCGCGGAGACAGATATGGCGCGTGGCAAAAAGGGCAGGGTGGTGTCGGGTTGGCTGGTGGTGGACAAGCCCGCCGGGATCACCTCAACCGCTGTGGTCAATAAGGTGAAATGGGCGTTTCAGGCGCAAAAGGCCGGGCATGCGGGCACGCTGGACCCTGCTGCAACCGGCGTTCTGGCCGTGGCACTGGGCGAGGCGACAAAGACCGTGGCCCATATCACCGACGCGCTGAAATGCTATCGCTTCATGGTCAGGTTGGGGGCATCGACCACCACAGATGACGCCGAAGGGTCGGTGCTGGACACCAGCGACTTGCGCCCGACGGATGACGCCATTCTTGACGCGCTCGCGGCGTTCCGCGGGCAGATCGAACAAGTCCCGCCGCAGTTTTCCGCCGTCAAAGTGGACGGCGAGCGCGCCTATGACCTTGCCCGCGAAGGCGAGCAGATGGACCTTGCTGCCCGCCCGCTGTGGGTGGACAGCCTGACGATGCTGGCGCGCCCCGATCCTGACCATGTCGAGTTGGAGATGGTTTGCGGCAAGGGCGGCTACGTCCGTTCCATCGCCCGCGATCTGGGCGCGGCTTTGGGATGCCTTGGCCATGTGGCATGGCTGCGGCGGGAATGGTCCGGCCCCTTTGATGCGCATGAAGGCGTCAGCCTTGAAGACATCGACCGTCTGGCCCGCACGGATGAGATCGACACGCTGCTGCTGCCTTTGGAGCGCGGCCTTGCCGATCTGCCCGAATTGCCCGCCACACCCGAAGGCGCGGCGCGGTTGAAGAACGGCAATCCCGGCATGGTCATCGCGTCTGGCGTCGAATGGGGGACCGAGGCTTGGGCGTCTTACCAAGGCCGCGCGGTGGCGGTCGGGGTCTATCGCAGCGGCGAGTTGCACCCCAGCCGTGTGTTCAACTGACGGGCGCGCCCTGTCGTCAAATAACAGGGTCGCCGGATCAGGCGCGTTCGGCGTTTGGCGGCCGATCCGCCCGTTCCGATGAGGCGCGGGTGTCGGGCAACAGGCCCAACAGTCGGCGCAGCGGTAAAGCGGGCGTCACACGGCGATATTGTCGATCAGCCGCACGCCATCCAGCCATGCCGCAGCCAGCATCCGCAGCGGGCGCGTGGGGTCGGTCATCGGCCCCAATGTCTCAGCATCGCGCAGGTCGATGTATTCCACGCTGTCAAAGCCTTCGGCCAACAGGGTTGCCGTAGCCCGCGACATCGCCTGATCTACCGCCACCCCGGCGCGGAAATCACGTGCAGCAGCCAGCATGGCGGCATAGAGCGCGGGGGCCTTTTGCCGTGCCGCCGCACTTAAGCGGACATTGCGCGAAGACATCGCCAAGCCATCCGGGTCGCGCACGGTTTCGCAACCCACCACCGTCACCGCCAAATTCAGATCCGCCACCAACCGCTGCACCACCTGCAACTGCTGCCAGTCCTTTTGCCCGAAATAGGCCCGATCCGCCTGCGTCATGCCAAAGAGCTTGGCCACCACCGTCGCCACGCCGTCGAAATGACCGGGACGCGAGGCCCCTTCCAGCGGCTGCGACACGCCACCGACAGAGACGTTGGTGACAAAGCCCGCCGGATACACCTCTGCCGGATCGGGGGCAAAGATCGCCTCAACCCCCACCCAGCGCAACAGGGCGGCGTCGGCATCTTCGGTTCTTGGGTATTTCTTCAGGTCATCGGGGTTGTTGAACTGTTTGGGATTAACAAAAATCGTCGTGATCACCCGCCCGCATTCCGCCTTGGCCCTGCGGGCGAGGCTCAGATGCCCGTCATGCAAAGCGCCCATCGTCGGCACCACACCGACCAAATGCCCTTCGGCCTTCCAGCCGCGCACCAAGGCGCGCAGGTCGGCCACCGTCCGCAGGATCACTGTCACTTTTTCACCTGATCGGCAAAGCCATGCTCGGGCGCAGGGAAAGTCCGGGCGCGCACTTCGGCGGCGTAATCGGCGATGGCTTGATCGGCGGTCTTGCCCAATTCGGCATAGCGTTTCACAAATTTCGGGCGGAAATCGGTGAAGAGGCCCAGCATGTCATCCACCACCAGAACCTGCCCGTCACAATCCACCCCGGCCCCGATGCCGATGGTGGGGATGGCCAGTTCCGCCGTGATCCGCCCTGCCAGACCGACCGGCACCTTTTCCAGAACGATCGAAAACGCCCCGGCATCTTCGCAGGCCTTGGCGTCGGTCATGACCTTGACCGCCTCTTCCTCGCGCCCCACGACCTTGTAACCGCCCAGAGTGTTCACCGATTGCGGGGTCAGGCCGACATGCGCCATCACCGGCACACCGCGCGCGGTCAGAAAGGCGATGGTGTCGGCCATGTGCTGCCCACCTTCAAGTTTCACCGCAGGCGCGCCGGTTTCGGACATCAGCCGCGCGGCGTTGCGATAGGCCTGTTGGGGGGATTCCTCATACGATCCGAACGGCATGTCGATCACCGCCATGGCCTTGGATAGCCCCCGCACCACGGCGCGGCCATGCAGGATCATCATCTCCAGCGTCACGCCCAGCGTCGATGGCATGCCGTGCAGCACCATCCCGACCGAGTCGCCCACCAAAGCGATGTCGCAATGGGCATCAACCAGCCGCGCGACGGGGGTGGTATAAGCGGTCAGCACGACCAAAGGCGCGGTCCCCTTGCGGGCGCGGATATCCGGCGGCAGGACGGATCGGACGGGGGCGGTCGCGCTCATGGGCCTCTCCGGTTTTCACTTTCGATTGATATACAGGCACAAGCGCGCTGCAACAGCAAGAATCTTGCGCTGCGCCGCAGCGTCTGTGCTGGGGCTTGACGGACCGTGGGCTTGGCGGTTCGGTAGCGCGGTACAGCCAAGGAAAGCGCCATGTCCCTTATCGTAGAAGTCACCCGCGACGGCACCCCAGCCGAGGTCACCCGCCCCGACCCGTCCCGTGTGATCTTTGGCGATCCCGTTCACACCACATGGAACATCGAAGACCGTGACGGTCTTTACTGCGGCCTGTGGCAATCCACGCCCGGCAAGTGGACGGTAAACTTCACCGAATGGGAATATGTCCGCATCCATTCCGGCCATTCCATCGTGACCGATGCCGATGGCACCGAAACCCATCTGCGCGCGGGCGACAGTTTCTTCCTGCGCCCCGGATTTCAGGGCACGTGGGAGGTCGTTGAGACCACGTTGAAGGATTATGTGATCCTGGCCTAAAGAAAAAGGGGCGAAACTCCGCGGTTCGCCCCCCTGCACGATCGTCCCAAGGGTGAGTCCTTAGCCCTGCGGCGCGGCGATACCTTCCAGCGCGGCGTCCTGCACCTCTCCGGTCAGTTCGGCGAGTGTCGGGCAATCCACCTCGTCAATCCCGCGATTTCGACAGATACGCAGGCGGCGCTTTTCGTCCTTGGCGGCTTGTTTCGCGGCCTCTTCGGCGGCGACACGCTCTGCTTCGATCCGGTTCAGCTCTTCCTGCGCGATCAACTCACGATCCGTGATGACCCGCGCCTGATTTTCCGGAGTGTCCGGCACGGCGCGACCATAGGCGTCGTCCATATACGGCCCTTCCAGTTCAAGGCTTTCTTCCTGCGTGCGGACGCGGACGAAGGCCCCGCTGTCGACGCGGTTGAACAGGTCAATGGCGTCTTGATTGAACAGGCGGATGCAGCCCGCGCTGGTGGCCCGCCCGATGGAGGCGTTGTCGATGGTGCCGTGAATGCGGAACATGGTGTCCCGCCCGTTGCGATAGAGATACATCGCCCGCGCGCCCAAGGGGTTATCAAGCCCCCCCGGAAGTCCGCCCGCATATTCGGCGTAAAGGTCCGGGCGGGTGCGGATCATGTTGGCGGTGGGCTGCCAGTTCGGCCATTCAGCCTTGCGCCCGATATAGCCAGTGCCACGGAAGGACAGACCCTCACGCCCGACGGCGATGGCATATTGGATCGCGCGTCCCGGTTCGGTCACGTAGTAGAGCTTGCGGGCGAAAGTATCGACGACGATGCTGCCCGCGTCCTCGGGGCCATTATAGGCAACCTCGGTCCGCTGATTCTGACCGTCGAACAGATGCAGTGGTTCAACGGCGGGGATGAGGAATTCCCCGTCCTGCACCGCCTGATATTCGGGCGGAACCACGGGCGGCGGGGCCTCTTCGACCTTGGGCGCGCCACAGGCGGCCAGCAGGGCAAGGGACAGGCAGGCGAACAGACGAGAAAAAGGTATCGGCACGGTCAATGTCTTTCCAGATTTGGATATATCTTCTCACACCTTGCAGCCCCAACCCGTCAAGCCCCGCACGGGTCCATGTCAGCGCGAATTCGCCGGATTGCGGCAGAAAGCGCGCGTTTCGACGGAATTCCCCGCACCGGGCGTCTTGTGTCCCGCCGCCGCGTCCCCACATCGGCGGTGTAAGGTCAAAGATGGAGGTACAGATGCGTTGCCCGGTGGACAATGAAGCGTTGGTGATGGCGGACCGCAACGGGGTTGAGATCGACTATTGCCCGAAATGCCGGGGCGTCTGGCTGGACCGGGGTGAGTTGGACAAGATCATCGACCGCGCGATGGGATCGGCCCCCGCCGCCGTCGCCGCGCCGGTCGCTCCGCCGCCACAGGCTGTCGCGCAGCCGCGCCATCCGGCCCCGCCGCCACGGTATCACGACGACGACGATTACAAGTACGGCTACAAGAAGAAGCGCAAGGAAAGCTTCCTGGGCGAGCTGTTCGATTTCTGACCACACTTGCCCCACTGCATCCTGCCATGTGAACCTTGGCTGAAACGAGGGGTCACATGCAGCCGGGCGCGAAGAACCTGATCACCGATGTCGCGGGCTTGCGGGTCGGCCATGCGCAGGATGCGCGCCTGCGCTCTGGCGTCACTGTGCTGACGGCAGACCACCCATTATCCGCAGCGGTCAACATCATGGGCGGTGCGCCCGGCACGCAAGAGACGGATCTGCTCGCCCCGGACCGTCTGGTGCAACAGGTGGATGCGTTGGTGCTGTCGGGCGGCTCTGCCTTTGGGCTGGAGGCATGTTCTGGCGTGATGGACGGTCTGCGCGCGGTGGGGCGTGGGTTTCCCGTCGGTCCGATGCGTGTGCCCATCGTGCCGGGGGCGATCCTGTTTGATCTGCTGAACGGCGGCGACAAGGATTGGACCGCCAACCCCTATCCCGCACTTGGCCTGTCGGCGTTGCAGGCCGCCGCACCAGAGTTTGCCTTGGGCAGCGCTGGCGCGGGCTATGGCGCGATGACCGGGCGGTGGAAGGGCGGGCTTGGGTCCGCCTCAGCCGTTTTGGCCTCTGGCGTCACGGTCGGTGCCTTGGTCGCGGTCAATGCGCTGGGGTCGGTGACGATGGGGGACGGGCCGGAATTCTGGGCCGCTCCGTTTGAGATCGGGGATGAATACGGTGGCTTGGGGCTGGGCCGAAGCGATCCGACCGAAGAACCCATACCAATGAAACGCCGTGGCGAGGCGACGACCATCGCCATCGTTGCCACCGATGCGGCGCTTAGCCAAGCCGAATGCCAGCGCATGGCAACGGCTGCGCAGGACGGCATGGCGCGGGCGATTGTGCCAGCGCACACGCCGTTGGACGGGGATCTGGTTTTTGCCGTTTCCACGGGCGCGCGCCCCTTGGCTGACCCCGTCGCAGGAAGTTTTGCCATCGGCCATGCGGCGGCCTGTTGCCTTGCGCGGGCAATCGCGCGGGCTGTCTATCTGGCGCAGCCGATGCCGGGGGATGTGCAGCCTGCTTGGAAAGCGCGGTTCACCAGCGGGTAAGGGCGGCCTCATCCTCGGCCTTGGCGGCGACCCATTCGGCCCCATCCGTGCCGATTTCCTTTTTCCAGAACGGGGCGCGGGATTTCAGGTAATCCATCAGGAATTCGGCGGCGGCAAAGGCATCGGCCCGATGCCGTGCGGCGGTGGCGACCATCATGATCGGCTCTTGCGCGGTCAGTCGTCCATGGCGGTGAATGACCAAGGCATCCTCAAGCGACCAGCGCCCCACAGCCTGATCCATGATCGCGCGGATCGCGCGTTCGGTCATGCCGGGGTAATGCTCAATCTCCATCGCCGCGAGGGTGCCGCCATTGTCACGCACCAATCCGGTGAAGGTCACGACCGCCCCTGCCGTGGTCTGGGCAGCGGCAAAGGCATTGCTTTCCGCGCCAAGGTCAAACGGATCGGTCTGCACCGAGACACGCATCTCAGCCCCCGGTCATCGGGGGGAAAAAGGCCACTTCACGCACGCCGGCCAAGGGGGCATCGAAATTGGCCAGTTCCTGATCCAGCGCCACGCGCAGCGACGACAGATCGGCGAATGCCGCCTCATACCGCTCTTCCCGCGCGCGGAGTTCGTCGACCAAGGCAGCGACGGTCACCGCAGACGTCTCGAGCCGTTCACGCGGCAGACCGATGCGTTCGCGCACCCATGCAAAGTAAAGCACGTCGATCATTCGCGCTTGTCATCCTTGAGGTAGGGCAGGGATTTGTTGAAATAGTCCCATCCCGTCACAAAGGTGAGGATGGCGGCAATCCAGATCAAGATCAGTCCCACCCACGTCGCATAAGACGAACAGCCATGCGTGCCGCAAGACCGGATCGGATCGGCCAGCCCTTGGGTTACCAAGGCAGCATATTGATCAGCGGTCATCCCCTGACGGGCGATCCCCTCCATATGTTCCAGACCGGTGCCAAGGAACAGGATGGCGATGGCAATCATTTGCGCCGTGGTTTTCCATTTGGCCAGCTTGGTGACCTTCAGAAGTCCGGCCTTGGCGCCAAGGAATTCGCGCAGGCCGGACACGAATACCTCCCGGAACAGGATGATCGTGACGGGCAGGATCAGCCATGGATTCATGCCGGAGTATCCGGTGATGATGACCAGCGCGATCACGACCATCGCCTTGTCGGCAATGGGGTCGAGCATCGCGCCGAATTTCGATTCCTGCTTCCACAACCGCGCAAGGTAACCGTCGAACCAATCGGTCACGGCGGCGGTGACAAACAGCGTCAGCGCGAACCAATCGGCCCATGGGCGATGAAAATACAGAAACATGATCGCAACGCCGGGGGCCGCGATCAGGCGAAGGACGGTCAGGATATTGGGAAGCGTCCAGGTCATGATGCCAAAGGGATAAAGGGGAAACCGCCGGGGGGGAAGGGACAAAGCATTGAACGGGGGGTCTTGTCGGTTCCGTCGGTGATCCTGCGGCGCGGTCCGCGCAAACGCGGCGCGCACGGCATACGCCCCAACCGCCGCAGGGCGGCGGATGGGGCAGGGGGGGCTTGGCGCCCCCGTCGCCCGAACGGGCGACTCCCCCGCCGGATATTTGAACAACGGGGAAGGGCGCGGGGCGCTTATGCCTCGGGGATCAGGATCTCACGCTTGCCGACATGGTTGGCGGGGGTGACGACGCTGTTTTCTTCCATCTGTTCGACCAGACGCGCGGCCTTGTTGTAGCCTATGCCCAGTTTGCGCTGGATATAACTGGTCGAGCATTTGCGATCCTTGGCCACGATGGCGACCGCTTGGTCGTAAAGCGCATCCTCGCCATCGGTGTTGCCGCCGACATTGAGGCCGAGCACAGCGTCGATGTCGTCGGCGCGGTCATCTTCAACGCCTTCGACCACGCCGGACATATAGGTGGGCGGGCCGAAGCTTTTCAGGTGGGTCACGACTTCCTCGACCTCTTCATCGCTGACGAAGGGGCCGTGGATGCGGGTGATCTTGGCCCCGCCTGCCATGTAAAGCATGTCACCCATGCCAAGGAGTTGTTCCGCACCCTGTTCGCCAAGGATGGTGCGGCTGTCGATCTTTGAGGTGACCTGAAACGAGATCCGGGTTGGGAAGTTGGCCTTGATCGTGCC
>NKIT01000182.1 GCA_002256185.1 Rhodobacteraceae bacterium PARR1
CACCACGCTGGCCACCAATGCCCTGATCGACCGGCGCGGGGCAAAGGTGGCCTTTGTCACCACCGAAGGCTTCCGCGACGTGATCGAGATGCGGACCGAAAGCCGCTTTGACCAATACGACCTGACCCTGACCCTGCCCATGCCACTGGTGCCGCGTGAGGACCGCTTTCCCGTCAAGGGCCGCATCGGCGCGCAGGGCCAAGACCTCGCCCCGCTGGATGAGGCGGGTTTGCAGACACTGGCGGAACGGATTGCCAAGGGCGGTTACGGTGCGGTGGCCATCGGGTTTATCCATTCCTACCTGAACCCGGCGCATGAGCGCCGCGCGCGCGATATCATCGCGGCGGTCTGCGATCTGCCAATCTCGGTCTCGTCGGATGTCTCGCCGCAGATGCGCGAGTTTGAACGTTTCAACACCGTCTGCGCCAATGCCTATGTGCGCCCGCAGATGGCCAGCTATCTGGACCGTTTGCAGGTGCGCCTGAAAGAGCGTGGCGCGGGTTGTCCGGTGTTCATGATCCATTCCGGCGGCGGTCTGGTCTCGGTTCAGACGGCGGCGGAATTCCCGGTGCGCTTGGTGGAATCCGGCCCTGCCGGGGGGGCCATCTTCGCCGCCGATGTGGCGCGGCGCTTTGGGCTGGGGCGGGTCGTCAGCTATGACATGGGCGGCACCACCGCCAAAATCTGCCTGATCGAGGATTATTCCCCCAAAACCGCCCGCAGCTTTGAGGTGGCGCGCACGACCCGCTTTGCCAAAGGGTCCGGCATGCCGATTTCGATCCCAGTGATCGAGATGATTGAGATTGGCGCTGGCGGCGGGTCACTCGCCCATGTCGATGCGATGGGACGGATTCAGACAGGGCCGGAAAGTGCCGGGTCCGAACCCGGCCCGGCCTGCTATCAGCGTGGCGGGATGCGTCCGGCGATCACCGATGCCGATTTGGTCTTGGGCAAGCTGGACCCGGACAACTTCGCCGGTGGGGCGATCAAGCTGTCTTTGCCGTTGGCCGAGGCTGCGATTGACCGTGATGTCGGCGCGCGTTTGTCCTTGGGGACAGAAGCCGCCGCCTTTGGCATTGCCGAGGTGGTGGATGAAAACATGGCCAACGCCGCCCGCGTCCATGCAGTGGAAAGCGGCAAGAACATCGCCGACAATATGATGGTGGCCTTTGGCGGCGCCGCCCCGCTGCACGCCGCGCGGCTGTGCGAAAAGCTGGGCATCGACCGCTGCCTGATCCCGCAAGGTGCGGGGGTGGGGTCGGCCATCGGGTTTTTGAAAGCGCCCTTTGGCTATGAAGCGCTGGCCTCACGCATCATCCCCCTGTCGGGGTTTGATCCGGGGATGGTGAACGCGCTGATTGCCGATCTGAAGGCGACGGCGGAACGCTTTGTCCGCCAAGGCACGGCTGGGGCGATCCACAGCGAGACCACCGCCTTCATGCGCTATCGCGGGCAGGGGTGGGAGATTCCCGTCCCCCTGCCGGATCGTCCCTTTGTCGCAGGCGATGGGGATCTGATCCGCCGGTGGTTCCTTGACGCCTATGCCCGCTTCTTTGGTCGCGCGATTGACGGGCTGTCGGGGTTGGAGATTGAGGTGGTCACCCTGTCCGTCAAATCCGCCGATGAACGCCCCGCCCCGGACCGAGTGGCGTTGACCACGGGCAGCCGGGCGGTTCAAGCCACTGCGTTCAGGGCGGTCTTTGATCCCTCCTCGGCCCGGATGCTGCAAACCGGGATTGTCGCGCGGGACTCGCTGGTGTCGGGCGACAGGATCTCTGGCCCCGTGGTGATCGTGGAACGCGAAACCTCAACCGTTGTCACCGCGCCTTTTGACGTGGTGGTGCAGGCGGATGGGTCGCTGTTGATGCTTCGGAAGGAGTCGTCGAAATGACCACACAGGACCAGACCCGCGAGATTCACATGCAGGTCATGTGGAATCGCCTGATCTCGGTGGTGGAGGAACAGGCGATGACCCTGCTCCGCACCGCCTTTTCGACAAGCGTGCGCGAGGCGGGCGATCTGTCGGCGGGCGTCTTTGACCCGCAGGGCCGGATGCTGGCCCAAGCCGTCACCGGCACCCCGGGCCATGTGAACACCATGGCCGAGGCGGTCTTGCACTTCATCACCGAGATCGGGCGGGACAACATGTTCCCCGGCGATACCTATGTGACCAATGACCCGTGGAAGGGCACGGGGCATTTGCACGACATCACCATGGTCTCGCCCAGCTTCAAGGGCGATGTGCTGGTGGGGTTTTTTGCCTGCACCGCCCATGTCGTCGATGTCGGCGGGCGCGGTTTCGGGGCGGATGCGAAGTCAGTCTATGAAGAGGGCATCCAGCTTCCCATCATGAAATTCGCCGAGCGTGGCACGGTCAATGTCACGCTGGTGGCCTTGCTGCGCGCCAATGTGCGCGAACCGGATCAGGTGGTGGGGGATTTCTACTCGCTCGCCGCTTGCAACGATGTGGGCCACAAGCGCCTGATCGCGATGATGGAAGAGATTGGTCTGTCGACCCTCGACGATCTGGCTGACTTCATCTTTGCCCGCACCCGCAAGGCGACGCTGGACCGGATTGCCGCCCTGCCGCGCGGGTCTTGGACCAACCGCATGGTGACGGATGGCTATGACCAACCCGTCACGCTGGTCGCCACGGTGGAAACCTGCGACGACACGGTGAATGTCGATTTTGGCGGCACCGATGGCGTCAGCCGCTGGGGCATCAACGTTCCGATCATCTACACCAAGGCCTATGCCTGCTATGCGCTGAAATGCGTGGTGGCCCCGGATATCCCGAACAACTGGGCCTCTTTGGCACCGTTCACGATTTCCAGCCCGGAAAATATCCTGAACGCCCCCCGGCCTGCGCCGGTGGCTTTGCGCCATGTCTTTGGCCATATGGTCCCCGATCTGGTGCTGGGCGCTTTGGCCCAAGCCCTGCCGGGACGCATCCTTGCCGAAGGGGCGGCGGCCTTGTGGAATATCCACATGTCGGTGCGCCCGGTGCAGGGGGGCATGGGGCGGCGGGCGGAAATTCTGATGTTCAACTCTGGCGGCATGGGCGCGCGGCCCGCGCAGGATGGCCTTGCCGCAACCGCCTTTCCATCCGGCGTGATGACCATGCCGATTGAAGCGACCGAGCAGACCGGCCCCGTGGTGATCTGGCGCAAGGAGTTGCGGCCTGACTCCGGCGGGGATGGCGAATATCGCGGCGGTTTGGGGCAGATCATCGAGATTGAACCGGCCATCGGCCATGAGTTCGACTTTTCCGCCATGTTCGACCGCACCCGCATCGCGCCACGCGGGCGGGATGGCGGGCAGGACGGGGCCAAGGGCGCTGCGATGCTGGACGATGGCACGGCGTTGAACCCAAAGGGGTGGCAGCATGTCCCTGCGGGGCGGCGGCTGGTTTTGCATCTGCCGGGGGGCGGCGGGTTCGGTGATCCGGCCAAGCGCGACGGCCAAGCGCGGGCGGCGGATGTGGCGAAGGGCTATGTGACGAAATGAGCTATGTTGCAGACCGTTTATCGGCGGTGAAGCCCTCTGCCTCGATGGCTGCATCCATGGCCGCCAAGGCGCTGCGGGCAACCGGGGTGGATGTCATCGACCTTGGGCTGGGAGAGCCTGATTTCCCCACGCCCCCGCATATCGCCGAAGCGGCCCATGCGGCTGCGGTAAAGGGGGAGACGCTATACACCGCCGCCGCCGGAACCCCCGCCCTGCGCGCCGCCGTGGCCGAGAAATTACGGCGTGAGAATGGCTTGGACTATGGCCCCGATGATGTGGTCGTTGCCAATGGCGCAAAGCATCTTCAACGCGCTGATGGCCACGCTGAACGATGGCGATCAGGCGATCCTGCCCGCCCCCTATTTCGTCAGCTACCCTGAGATGGTGAAACTTTTGGGCGGCGTTCCCGTCACACCCATTTGCACCGCCGCTGATGGGTTCCGTCTGACGGCCGAAACGCTGCGCGCGGCGATCACGCCCCGGACCAAATGGCTGTTTCTGAACATGCCGGGCAATCCATCTGGTGCCGCCTATTCCCGCGCCGATTTGCAGGCCTTGGGGGCGGTCTTGGCGGATCATCCACAGGTGCTGATCCTGTCGGATGAGATTTATGAGCATATCCTGTTTGATGGGCGGCAGTTCGTCAGCTTTGCCGCCGCCTGTCCCGATCTGCGCGACCGAACACTGACCGTCAACGGTGTGGCCAAGGCCTATGCGATGACGGGCTGGCGCGTGGGCTATGCGGCGGGGCCTGCGCCGCTTTTGAAGGCGATGAACACAGTGCAAAGCCAATCCGTCACCTCTGTCGCCGCCCCGATGCAGGCGGCGGCTTTGGCGGCACTGACCGGTCCGCAGGACTGCATCCCGCAGTTTTGCGCGGCGTTCCAGCGGCGGCGTGATCTGGTGGTGGCGGGGATTGCCGGCATCCCCGGCCTGACTCTGCCCCCGCCGGAGGGCGCCTTTTACGCCTATATCGGCTGTGCCGGTCTGATCGGCAAACGCACGCCAAAGGGGGACATCCTGACCGATGATGCCGCCGTCGCCCATTACCTGCTGCATGACGGCCATGTCGCATCGGTCCCCGGCGCGGCCTATGGCCTGTCGCCGTTCTTTCGCATTTCAACTGCAACTTCTGACGACCTGCTGCTTGAGGCCATCGCCCGCATCAGCCGCGCCGTTGCCGCCCTATCGGAGGCGTGATGACCAAACCTTATGACACGATCCTGTTGACCGGGGCCGCTGGCCGTCTTGGCACCCAGTTGCGCCGTGGCCTTGCGCCCTTGTGCAACCGACTGCGATTGGCCGACCGGGTGGCGGTGACCGACCTTGCCGCGCATGAAGAGGCGTTGACCTTTGACCTCGCAGATGAGGCGGCGGTGATGGCCGCGGCCAAGGATGTGCAGGCCATCGTCCACTTCGGCGGTGCCCCCTTGGAACGCCCGTGGGATGAGGTGCTGAACGCCAATATCCGGGGCAGTTATCACATCTATGAGGCCGCCCGCAAAAACGGTGTGCGCCGCGTGGTCTATGCCAGTTCCGTCCATGCCATCGGGTATCACCGGCTGGAAGATCAGATCGACGCCAACGCCCCGCATCGGCCCGATGGCCTGTATGGTCTGTCGAAATGCTTTGTCGAGGATTTGGGCCGTCTTTACTGGGACAAGTTCGGGATCGAGACGGCGGCACTGCGCATCTTCTCATCCTTCCCCGAACCAGCGGATCGGCGGATGCTGTGGTCTTGGCTGTCGTTTGACGATTGCAACCGGCTGGTCACTGCCGCGCTGACCGCGCCGCGCGTGGGGTTCACGCTGTCGTTCGGGATGTCCGACAACCGGGTAAAAACGGTGGACAACCGCCTTGCCGCGCATCTGGGCTATGTCCCGCAGGACAATACCGA
>NKIT01000183.1 GCA_002256185.1 Rhodobacteraceae bacterium PARR1
TCACCCACGAACATCGGCCCCGGCGGATCGGGTGGCTTGGGGCTGGATAATCTGGGCGCACGTTCCGAAGGCGACGAAAGCGGCACCACATCCACAAACACGGGCGCAAACTCAGCCACGGGTGCCAGCGGAGGGTCAGGAACCAGTTCCGGGACGGGCACGAGTTCCGGGACGGGCACCAGTTCTGGCACAGGCAGCGGCACAACGTCAGGTTCGGGCTCTGCCGGCCCCAGCATCGGAAGCGCTTTTCCCAGCCTGCAAGCCACCGCTACCGCGCTCTATCGAAGCTACGCCACAATACCCGCGACCCACCCGGGAAGTGTTCCGACTGCAGGGACTGGCAGGTTTTTCGGCATCGTTGCCTTTGGCCAGAATGTCCCAGACGCCGCCTCAATAGTGGCGCAGCCGGGCCGGATCGGCAGCATCGACATCACAGTGGATTTCGCCAACGATACCTTGACCGGAAAGGCCACAGGCTTTGCCAACCCATCCGCATCGACAACCACGACCGGAGAGCTGACGCTGCGCGGCAGCAATATTGATAGCCTTGGGATGATCGTTGGGGGCCTTTCCGGCACACTGACAGAAACGTCGGCCAACGGGACGAAGCAACTGACCATCCGCAATCAAGTGAGCGGCGAATTCACGGGGGCGACTGCAGACGCGATTCGTCTTTCCGGAGTTGGCACAGCGTCCGATGCCAACGGCAACGGCGTGGTGGAATACAGCGTAATCCTTGCGGATTGATCCGCGACCCCCTCGCCATTTTGGCCCTTTGGCCGGAACCGGCATGGCTTGCAGCTATGGCCGTTGCGCAGCGCCGCAATCTGCGGAACATCTGTTCGCAGGTCCAGCGAACGGGGGGGAAACATGACTGTGGTGCGCATCGACCGCGAAGGTGAGATTGCCATCGTCACCGTGGACAACCCGCCGGTCAACGCATTGGGTCAGGCGCTGCGGCAGGGACTGTGGGATGCCGTTTCCACGCTGGACGCGGATGCCAGCGTGCGGGCGGTGGTGCTGATCTGCGCGGGGCGGACCTTTATCGCCGGGGCGGATGTGACGGAATTCGGCAAACCGCCCGTGCCGCCGAACCTGCCCGATCTGGTGGACCGGATCGAAGGCGCAGTGAAACCTTGGGTCGCGGCGATCCACGGCTCCGCCCTTGGTGGCGGGTTTGAGGTGGCGATGGGTTGCCAGTTTCGCGTGGCGCTCGAGTCGGCTTCGGTCGGATTGCCAGAGGTGGGTCTGGGCATCGTTCCCGGCGCATCCGGCACCGTGCGCACGCCGCGCCTTGCCGGGGTTCCGGCGGCGGTGGAACTGGTGACCAAGGGCCGTCCGGTAAAGGCCGCGAAGGCGCAGGCGATGGGTCTGGTGGATGCGGTGGTCTCAGGCGACCTGCGCACCGGGGCGGTGGAATTTGTGCGCGCGGCGTTGACGGTTCCCCTGCCCTTGCCGGTGTCCGCGCGGCCCGTGGTCAGCCCCGATCCGGCGTGGTGGGACGATCAGCGGCTGGCGATTGCTGCGCGGGCAAAGGGAGAGATCGCCCCCCTGCGCGCGCTGGACTGTCTGCGCATGGCGGCAGAACGTCCTTTTGCCGAGGCTTTGGCCCATGAACGCGCGACCTTTCTGGACCTGCGCGGATCAGAGCAGGCCTTGGCGCTGCGCCATGTCTTCTTTGCCGAACGCGCGGCACCCAGACCCGCACATCTGGGCGCGGCAAAACCCTTGCCGATGGCATCCATCGCGGTGCTTGGCGGCACGGCTGACATCCTTGCCGCCCTGCGCAAGGCGGATGTACCGGGGGTGGTGACGGACCCGGATGACACCGCGCTGGCGGGCTGTGATCTGGTGATTGTGGGGGCTAATGACGCGCGGATCGCGCGTCTTGGTCGGCTGTGCCGACCGGATTCTGTGCTGGCCGTGATGGGCCTTGCGCCAAACAGCCTGCCCAACCCCGCGCGCTGTGTCGGGCTGAACCCAATCGGGGCGGCGGTCGAAATTGCGCCGACCCCCGAAACAACAGCCGAAACGCTGGCGACGGCCTTTGCACTGGCGCGGTCGTTGGGGCTGCTGCCGGTGCAGACCGGGGCGGGGTCTATCTCTCAGCGGTTGCTTCGCCGTTTTCAGGCTGAGACCGCCATGCTGGGTCAAGGCGTCGGCGCTGCCCTAAGGGATCACTCTTTTGCAGGGGCTTTGGCGGTCCAAGACTTCGCCCCGACAGACCCGCAGATGCGCACGACAGAGGTCATCGTCCGCCTGACAAGCGCGATGGCCGACGAAGGCCTTGCCTTGCTGGCCGAAGGCATCGCGCTGTCTGCAACGGACATCGACCTGATCGCCATCCACGGCCTTGGCTATCCGCGTTGGCGTGGTGGGCCGATGTTCGAACACCGCGCCCGGAACGCTTAGGCCGCGGGTTCTTCGGACGGGAATTCGTGGCGGAACATCGCGGCAAAGCGGCTGTCCTGTGACAAGAGGTCGTTCAGCGGCCCCTGTTCCACCACGCGGCCGCCTTCGACATAGACGATCTCATCCGCCGTCAGCACGGTGGACAGGCGGTGCGCGATCAGGATCGTGGTGCGGCCCTTGGTGGCGGCGGTGATGGCGTCGCGGACCAGCATTTCGGACTGGTTGTCCAAGGCAGAGGTCGCCTCGTCCAGCAGCAGGATCGGCGCGTCCTTGATGATGGCGCGGGCGAGCGACAGACGCTGGCGTTGGCCCCCCGACAGGAAGATGCCGTTTTCGCCCACCGGCGTATCATAGCCCTGCGGCAGTCCGGTGATGAAATCATGCGCCTGCGCAGCGCGTGCGGCGGCGATGATGTCATCCTCGGTCGCACCCGGACGGCCCATGCGGATGTTTTCGCGCACGGTGTTTGAGAACAGGAAAGTGTTCTGCCCGACATAGGCCATATGCGCCTGAAGCGAGGCGCGGCGGATGCGGCGAAGGTCCAGACCGTCAAATTCCACAGCCCCTTCGGCCGGATCATAAAGCCGCAACAAAAGGCTCATGATCGTGGATTTGCCGCCGCCCGATGGACCGACCAGCGCGGTGGTCTTGCCCGCCGGAAACACCAGCGACACCGATTGCAGCACATCACGGTTGCCGTCGTAGGTGAACCGCACATCGCGCAGCGCGACCTGACCCTTGCCGCCGGGCAGGTCCACCGCATCGGGGGCATCCGCCAAAGAGTCGGGACGGTCGAGGATGTCGAACATCATCTTCACGCCGACAAAGGCCGCTTCCAGCGACACCCGCATCCGCGAGAGACGCTTGGCGGGTTCATAGGCCATCAGCAGCGCGGTCACAAAGGCCATCAACTCGCCCGCCGTGGCGGTGGCGCCCATACCGATGCTCAGCCCGCTGACCAGAACGATGGTCGCGATGGCCGATCCGGCCAAGGTGTCCATCATCGGGGCGGTCACAGCCTCAAGCCGCACGATGGAGTTGGAGCGTTTCTCCACATCCTTGACGGCACGGTCCATCCGGCCTTCGAGCATGGGTTCCAACCCAAAGGCCCGCACGACGCGCAACCCGCCAGAGGTTTCCTGAATGACCTTCATGATTTCGGTCAGGCTGACAAGTTCGGCCTGCATGATCTGCCGCACCTTGCCCAACACCGCCCGCACGCCAAACAGCGCCAAGGGACCGATCACCAGAAACACCGCCGACAGCAATGCATGTTGCCAGACCATCACCGCGATCAGACCCAGAAGCGTCAGCGCATCGCGGACGAAACCGGTCACGATGGTATCGATAACCATGCGGGCAGATTGCGCGCTTTGCGTGACGCGCACCAACAGGTCAGAGGATTCCGTCGCGTCGAACCAGGACGCTTCTTGCTGCAACAGTTTGCGATACATCTTGCGCTGGATGTCAGACACGACGCGGTTGCCCGCCCGGCTGAGCGCGACTTGCTGGACATAACCCGCAAGACCCTTGGCCACGAAGATGAACAGCACCACCCCTGCCACCACGATGGCAGGCCAAGCCTCTGGCGCGTTCGACAACACGTCGAAGATCGCCTTCATGATCCACGCCGTGGCCGAGGTGGTCGCCGCAACGATGACCATCGCGGTGATGGCGATGGCATAGACCCATTTCTGCTGCGGAAAGTTCTCTTTCAGGACGCGGATAAACGTCTGATAGAGGCTGGGGGTCGCCTGTTCCGGCTCGTCCGTCATTCACCGATTTCCATGAGTCTGGTCCGCAGACTGCGGCCATATTCGTTCTTCTTGAACATCTCTGCCCGTTTGGCAAAGGCGTCGCGGCTGATCCAGCCTTGGCGATGCGCGATTTCGTCGGGGCTGCCAACCTGCAAGCCCTGACGCAGGGTCAGCGTGCGCACGAAATTGCCGGCGTCCAGCAGGCTGCCATGCGTGCCGGTGTCCAGCCATGCGTAACCGCGCCCCATGCGTTCCACCGACAGGCTGCCTTCGTGGCGGTAGAGTTCCAGCAGATCAACAATCTCCAACTCGCCACGCGGCGAGGGTTTCACCTGTGCCGCCAACTCAGGCGCGCGCCCGTCAAGGAAGTAAAGCCCGGTGACCGCGAAAGAGGAGGGCGGGACTTCGGGCTTTTCCACCAGCGCCGTCACATTGCCCTGAGCGTCAAAGGCCACCACGCCATAGCGTTCGGGGTCGGACACATGATAGCCGAACACCGTGCCGCCATGGGTGCGGGTGTCAGCCGCCGCCAGTACTTCGGGCAGACCGTGGCCAAAGAAGATGTTGTCACCCAGCACCATCGCCGACGGCGCACCGTTCAGGAAATCCTTGGCAAGGATATAGGCCTGCGCCAGCCCGTCCGGTGACGGTTGGGTGATGAAGGTGAACGAAAGCCCCCATTGCGATCCGTCGCCCAGCAGGCGCACGAATTGTGCCTGATCGTCGGGGGTGGTGATGATCGCAATCTCGCGGATGCCCGCCAGCATCAACACCGACAGCGGGTAATAAACCATCGGCTTGTCATAGACCGGCAGCAGTTGCTTTGACACGCCCATGGTGATCGGCCAAAGCCGGGTGCCGGACCCGCCAGCGAGGATGATGCCCTTGCGGTTGGTGGTGGTCATGCGCGCAACTCCTGCACAATATCGGCAAGCCCCGCATGCCAGTCAGGGCGCGGAATGCCGAAGTCACGGGTTAAGGTCGAGCAGTCCATCCGCGAATTCAGCGGACGGGTGGCCGGTGTGGGATAGGCGCTGGAGGGGATGTCGTTGATCACGCAGGACAGGCCCGCCTGCGCCATGATCGCGCGGGCGAAATCGGCCCAGCTTGTGTCCGGCGCGCCGCTGAAGTGATAGGTGCCGCCGTTTGCCCCCTGCCCCATTGCGCGGGCGATGACGATCAGCGCATCGGCAATGGCGGCGGCGGGCGTCGGTCCG
>NKIT01000184.1 GCA_002256185.1 Rhodobacteraceae bacterium PARR1
CTGCCTCGTGTCAAAAAAAGACAGCCTCAAGCCACTCTACAGACTGCTGAAGAAAGCGCAGGTTGCCGAATTCAAGGTTGTCGAAATGGCGCAGGGCCAGAAGACCAGCCGGTTCATCGCTTGGACTTATCATCCAGAACGGCTCCGATCATTATAGTTGGATCGGGCTCTGCAACAGATCGGCGCCGAGACACTCCTCAGTGTAAAGTGCTGCGATCCATAAAGAGCGACCGCTTTAGGCAACGCCGCACCGAAGTGGCGGCACGCTCTGACCGGCAGATATGGGCCGTTCACGTCGTATTTCGCGCGCGAAGGCCTGACAGCGTCGCACCCGAAGCGAACTTCCATCACTAACGCTTTGCAAATGCCAGCTTTGAAACGGGTTCGTCTTGCGACGTACGCTCATCGGTCCTCCGCCGAGGAAACTGCCGGGTGCCCATCACAGTGGGATACATTCTTCGTGTCTGTCCGGAAGGGGTTGGTTGCCTCGTGAGGCCTCCCTTCCATGAAGGCTATGGCCCCGATCAGTGCGCCCGCGATCGACCTGTGATCCTGATCCTCGGCGCCTCGTCGTCATCAAGATACCCTTCCTCCCGGGCCCGTGCCAAGATGTCGATCGCAAGCACACATTGCCGTTCAGACGGCAGGCGGCGATCCTGTTGGCTGCAGGCCTTCAGGATACCGTCATCTTTCAGGGAGAAAGCCCGGTTCGGGGATGCCCAAGAGCGGAGCCTTTCCCAGAATGCGCCACCAAGTTCGATCACCTTGGCCTGTGCCTCTATCCCGGAAATAGCCGCAGCGGCGCGACGGCCATCGCGTTCTGCGGTCCGGGCCTCCAGCGCTTTGATCAGGTGGTCTTCCAGATCGGGGCCATAGTCGACCTGCCCGCGTGCGACAGAGGACCAACAGGCCTGCTTCTTGGCCCATTCCGTGATGTTGCGGATACCGCTTTCGGGTTCGGTGATCACATCCGCCGCGGCTTCGCAGGCCTTCAACAGGCATCCCATCATCCCGTCCGGCACACCCTGCGCGTTCCAGACTGCGTCCAGATCGATCACCTTCCCGCGCTTCTCGGCATCATGTACCAGTTTGGCGATGCCGTAGGTCACGATGTTCGCGCGGTAGCCACCCGGGTACCACTCCTGCCTCGGGATCGCCTTTTCAAGGGCTCGGAAGATCACCAGCTTCGCGACAAGCCGCTTGAACCAAGTTTCGTCATACTTTCTGTCGCTGGCAGTCCACGAATCGCCGATCTCGGTTGCGAAGGCCGAAAAGTTTTTCTGCGCCCCTTTGCTGACGGTGTCCGGCTTCATCCGGAACGAAAGTTCGACCTTGGCGAGGTCGGTCTTTGCGAAAAGCTGTGATTTCGGGTGTTCCTGGTCGAAACGCTTGCGGTCGGCAGCGCCCAGTTTGGCGCGTACAACCAGATACTGGCCGCGCGCCCGTTCATAGAACCATCGTGTCTGGCGGCTCCCGCCTTGGGCCGGAGGCGCAAAGACCCTTCGGGAGTAGCTCTCCGTGCGCATGTGGAAGGGGTGGTTCGAGAAGAAGTCGGCCGCGCTTACCTTGTTCTGGCTGTTCGCATATTTGGAAATGTTTGGAACGATCTCTTCCGAGGTTTCAGCCGGCACGACCGTCAGTTTGATCTGGACGCGAACCCGGTCAAGGTTCTCTGGACTGTGTTTGAGGGCAGCATGCAGCGACGCGGTCGTCTGGCCGCCATTGACGATCTGCAAGTTCTTCGCCGCAAGGATCCGAACCCCGGCACCGTCCACCTCCGCTTCGACGTAATCCGCGGTGGCCGACAGGCCATTGTTGTAGCTGAAGAACATCTCAGGCTCGGACTTTATGGTGTCCCGGATGCCTTCGTTGACGGATTTCCGACGGGCCTGAATGAAGCTGCGGATGTTGGATTCGAGCAGACGGGCGCCCCATTTCTCATAGAGTTGGGCCAGCTGGCTGCCGCGGATGATTGCGAGATAGGACGGAAAGCCCGCCTCGGGGCCGGAGGCTGGCAAGGCCGGAAGGGCGCCACCGAAGTCTTCCGCAAACTTGACGGTGATCTTTTCCTTGGACCCTGTCATCTCCACCCGGTGCAACCGGCTAAGATCCCATATGTTGTACGTGACCGGAACCTCGCCGATCTTGCCGGCTAGGACGGCATCCGTCCGGGCGCTGTAAATTCCGTTTGTGAGAAGGATCAGCTTCACCTTACTAGTTGCAGGCCATGCCTCCGCGATCATGGTCGTGGTCCCGTGGGCGGGGGTAGCGGCGTGGAGACTGGCGCGAAACTCGCTCCGCCTTGCCGCGGCCACAAAGTTGATCAAGTGGCCGAACAGTTTCTTTGCATCCGCAGCGTTCAGGTTGGGGGGCTGATCGGTGTCGAAGAACTCGCAGACGATCACGCTGAGGGTCCCATCGCCTTCCCGGGGGTCGCCGCCGTGACCATCGATGCGAAGGGACTTTCCGGCGGCGGCATCGACGAAGACGCACCGTTCTGATGTGTCTATTTCGGCCTCAGCCTCAAGGGTGGAACACAGCCGCTCGAAAGCGAGATCGTTCAACGGCAACGCGGTCGATGCGGCTTCGCTCCTCAATTCATCGATCAGATCGCGGTTGAATTCCAGAAGGTCTTCCAAGAACGCTCCATCGGACACAGGCAAGAAAACACGAAACAAGTTCCGCTCTTCAGTGCAACTCTAGGCCGCATTGGCGCGCTTCGGCAACTCCGACCTGTTTGCATCAACAATTCTGGTGATGGCTTGCGCGGTGCTTCCATTACGGCTGACGGCCCAGTCAAGGCGATCATCCACAGGCCGCTTCGGGGAGCGCCTTCGCCGGTGCTGCACCTTCGGAAGTGTCACCTCACATCAGACGCTGCCCCGCCCCCAAGGCGGCCAAGGTCACGCGGGTTTCGCCGCCCAGCATGTCGATGCCCGTGACCTCCATCCGGTGGCGGTCGAGATCGCCGCCGAGGATTTCGATGGTGCCAGCCCCGTGGAAGGCCGCGTCAAGCAGTGACAGCAGCGCCTCGCCATGCAGGATCGCCTCCACGCCCTCAGCGGTGCGGGTGATAGCGTCGGGAGTGACGCGGCGGGTGCCGATGATCAGGTTCATGCTTCGACTTCCTGCTCCGGGCAGAGCCATCGGGCTCTTCCGGCATATGGGCGCCACACGGCGCAATCCAGACGGCACGGGCCGCCGAAGAGGCCCGTGGGTTTGACTTTCGCCACAACGCGGGATGAGCAAGGCTGCCCTTAACTCGGCCTTCGCCTGTGCAACATTCGCCGGGACAAATCGGAATGGCCCCGACAGGGAAGGCAGTTCGCACCCCATATTGCACAAAAGCTGCACAAGCCCTTGGATAATATGGATATTATTGCGCCGCCTGCGGATCAATCACGAGGCATAGTCGCCAAATTTGCGCTAACTATGCCTCGTTTTACACTTTCGTGGTCCGTGCTGAGATCAGCTACACCCGCTCGTGCCGCCGCAGGTGTTGCACTTCATGCAGGTGCCGTTGCGGACCAGCGTGTAGTTGCCGCATTCGCCGCAGGGGTCGCCCTCATAGCCTTGCATCTTGGCCTTGGTGCGGGCGTCCATGCTGACCGATCCGGTGGCCAGCGCGGTGCCACTGGACAGGGCGCCAAGGGCTGCCAGCGTTTCCGCCCCGGACGGCATACCCGATGAGGCGATGCCGCCTTGCAGCACCATCAGTTCCTGCGGCAGGCGCTTGCGCAGATAGCCGGTCGAGGAGATCGACTTCAGCATTTCGATCGACTTTGACGCCGCATTGTCGCTGACTTCGCTGACGTTGCGCTTGCCCTCTTCGTCGCCGCGGCCCAGATCGTCGAAGCTGTGGCCGGTCGGTTTGACATGCGCCAGATCGGTGCGGTCCAGATAGCTGATCGCCAACTCGCGGAAGATGTAGTCAAGGATCGAGGTCGCGTTCTTGATGCTGTCATTGCCCTGCACCATGCCCGCCGGTTCGAACCGGGTGAAGGTGAAGGCCTCGACAAACTCTTCCAACGGCACGCCGTATTGCAGACCGACCGAGATCGCGATGGCAAAGTTGTTCATCATCGCCCGGAAGCCAGCGCCTTCCTTGTGCATGTCGATGAAAATCTCACCCAAGCGTCCGTCGCCATATTCGCCGGTCCGCAGATAGACCTTGTGACCGCCGACGATGGCTTTTTGGGTATAGCCCTTGCGGCGTTCCGGCAGCTTTTCGCGGTTGGTGCGCACGACATCGCGGTAGATGATCTTTTCGACGATCTTTTCGGCCAGAACGGCGGCCTTTTCCTGCGTCGAACCCGAGGCGAGGATTTCTTCTGCCTCTTCGTCATCTTCTACCAAGGCCGATGCCAGCGGTTGCGACAGTTTGGACCCGTCGCGATACAGCGCGTTGGCCTTGATCCCCAAGGAATGCGACAGTTCATAGGCCGCCAGCGTTTCGGCGATGGTGGCCGAGTTCGGCATGTTGATGGTCTTGGAGATCGCGCCCGAGATGAAGGACTGCGCCGCCGCCATCATGTGGATGTGGCTTTCCACCGACAGATAGCGTTTGCCGGTCTTGCCGCAGGGGTTGGCGCAATCAAAGACCGAGTAATGTTCTGCCTTCAGGAAGGGTGCGCCTTCCAGCGTCATCGTCCCGCAGACATGGTCATTGGCGGCGTCGATTTGCGCCTTGGTGAACCCGAGGTGGCGCAGCAGGTCAAAGGTCGGATCGGCCAGCTTATCGGCCGGAATGCCCAGCGTGTGCTTGCAGAAATCCTCGCCCAGCGTCCACTGGTTGAACACAAAGCGGATGTCGAAGGCCGAAGGAAGTGCGGCCTCGATCTTTTCCAACTCGCGCGCGCCAAAGCCGTGGCCGATCAGCGCGGTGGGGTTGATGCCCGCGCAGTTGCCGATGGAACCGTGACCAACGGCATAGGCCACAATCTCGGCGATTTCCGAGGTGCGGTATCCCAGTGCCTCAAGGCCCGCCGGAACCGATTGGTTGATGATCTTGAAGTAACCGCCGCCCGCCAGTTTCTTGAACTTGACCAAAGCGAAGTCAGGCTCGATCCCGGTGGTGTCGCAATCCATCACCAGACCGATGGTGCCGGTGGGGGCGATGACGGTGGTTTGGGCGTTGCGGTAGCCGTGCGCCTCACCCAGCGCCAAAGCCTCATCCCAGACGGATTTGGCAAGCGCCACCAGACCCGCATCCGGGCAGCCGGCGTGGTCAAGCGCGACGGGCAGGACGTTCAGGCCTTCGTAGCCCTTGGTCGCGCCATGGGCTGCGGCGCGGTGATTGCGGATCACGCGCAGCATATGGGAGGCGTTGCGGCTGTAGCCGGGGAA
>NKIT01000185.1 GCA_002256185.1 Rhodobacteraceae bacterium PARR1
GTGATCTATCATGCGCCTGAGGGAGAGGATCCCCGGTTCTACGGCTGGTGGGGGGATGAGGGCTTTGGGGCGTCACTTCTGGCGGTGCTGGGGGCCGCGCGGCAGGGGCGGGTGGAGGTGGTGTTTCACGATCCCGTCGCGGTGGATGCCTTCCGCGACCGAAAGGAACTCGCGGCCTATTGCGAGCGGGTGGTGCGCGGGTCGCATCCGCTGGCGTGAATGGCGTGAAGGTGCGCAATGAATGCGCACCCTTTGCGCTTAGCCCAAAGGCGCGAGCAACGCCTTCAGTGCCGCTGCCGGATCGTCGTGGGTCCAAATCTCTTCGCCCACGGCGAAAAAGTCGGTGACCGGACCGAACTTGGCCACCAACTCTGCCGTCAGCGCACCTTCGGCGACGACCGGAACCTCGATCATCTCGGACCACCACTGGAAGAGGTCGAAATCGGCCTGGCTGCCATCGCCCAAGGGCGTTTCCCCCACCGGGCTGAAGGAGACATAATCCGCCCCGCCTTCGCCCGCGCTGATGCCTTCGTGCCGGGTCTTGCCGCAGGCGGCACCGATGATCGCGTCGGGCAGGTCTTTGCGGACCTTGCGGACCGAACGCGCGCCATCGGTCAGGTGCACGCCGTCAAGGCCCAGACGTTCCACCATCAGGATGTGGTTTTCGATCACCACCGCCACGTCGCGGGCATGGGCCACTTCGCGGACGGCATCGCCTGCGCGCAGAATCACGTCTTCGTCGCGGGTGGCGAGCGCCAGGCGCAGGCAGGCTATTTCGGCGCTGTCCAGCACGGCGGCCAGCTTGGCGGGAAAGACGTCAAGGTCAAAGGCCGGGGGCGTGACCAGATAGAGTTGCGGGCGTTCCGTTTCGGACATCTGGGTTCCCCTTGGTGCAGGATGTGACGGGTCGGTGACTGTCGGGCGGAATTAGCGCAGAAAACGGGGTTTGACCATCCTCGGCCTTGGTGTGGTTGACCGGTCGGAAGCGGGGGTTTCACACCCCCGCACCCCCGTGGGGTATTTGTGCCAAGATGAAGGGCGCAGATTGAGGCTGGGAACGGCTTGTCGTGCAGATTGCGTACGCGTATCTGGCGCAGGGAACAACGTAGGGGACCGTCCGTGGCTGATCTGATTGAGCCTGCCTTCATCCTCGTCCGGCCGCAGATGGGGGAAAACATCGGTGCCGCGGCCCGGGCGATGCTGAACTTTGGGCTGACGCGCATGCGGATTGTGGACCCGCGCGACGGCTGGCCCAATCCGCGGGCGGTGGCGATGGCCTCTGGCGCGGGGCGGTTGCTGGACAATGCCGGGCTTTTCCCGACAGTGCAGGCGGCGATTGGGGATTGCGATTTCGTCTTTGCCACCACTGCCCGGCCACGCGAATTGGTCAAGCCGGTGGTCACACCTGAGCGCGCGATGCAAATGACCCGCGCCATGGCGGCAGAGGGCAAGAAGGTTGGCATCCTGTTCGGCCCGGAGCGTGCAGGGCTGGAGAATGACGATGTCGTGCTGGCCAATGCCATCGTGACCGTGCCGGTCAACCCCGATTTCCCCAGCCTGAACCTTGGGCAATGCGCGCTCTTGATGAGCTACGAATGGCAGCGCCAGACGGTTGAGAGCCCGCCCGAGGTGAGCGTTTGGGCGACCACTTTGAACAGCGCCTGACCGATGCGGGGTTCTTCTTTCCGCCTGACAAGGCCCCGATGATGAAGCAGAACCTGCGCAACATGTGGTCGCGTTTGGGCCTGACGCGGGCCGAAGTGCAGACCTTTCACGGCATGCTGCGCCAGATCGCCTTCAAGCTGCGCCAGCAGGGCGAGTGATTTCCAGTCTGATGGCAGCGCGGGATGAGCCGTCGCAGCGGGGGTTTTCCGCCCCCGCACCCCCGGAGGATATTTGACCAGAGAAGACGGGTGCAGAATGAGGCAAGAGGCCATCTGCCGCAGCCCCTTGAAGGGGGGCGGGGGCAGGCATACCCTCCGCCGCGCGGCAGAGCGGCATTCCCCTCGTCGCGACGGACAGGAGAATGACATGGCAGGCAAGCGCAGCATCTTTGAGGACGTGGCAGAGGGGACGGCCTCCGCTCCGCCGCCGCAGGGGGGCATGATTGCCGAACGGCGGCAGGGCGGGCGTGGGGCCGTGCGAGTCTGGCTGTCGATCCTGTTCCTGCTGGTGGCGACCATGATCGCCGTGGGTGGCATGACGCGGCTGACAGATTCGGGTCTGGCGATCACGGAATGGCGTCCTGTCACAGGGGCCATTCCGCCGCTGGATGAGGCGACTTGGGAATCCGAGTTTGCCAAGTATCAGGCCATTCCGGAATATCAGTTGCAAAACAAGGGGATGTCGCTGGACGAGTTCAAGGGCATCTATTGGTGGGAATGGGGTCACCGCCAATTGGGGCGGGTGATCGGATTGGTATGGGCGGTTGGGTTTCTGTGGTTCTTGGCCCGGCGCAGCATTCCTGTAGGCTGGACGAGGCCTTTGTTTGGGATTGGCGCCCTGATCGGCGTGCAAGGGGCGATTGGCTGGTGGATGGTCTCGTCGGGTCTGACGGGGACCATGCTGGACGTGAAATCCTACCGTTTGGCCACGCATCTGGGGCTGGCCTTTGTCATCCTTGGCCTGATCGCGTGGTTCGTGCTGTCCTTGTCGCGCAGCGAGGCGGCGTTGATGCAGGCGCGGCGGGGGCGGGAGGGCAAGCTGTTCTCGATGTCCACAGGGCTGATGCACTTTGCGTTTCTGCAAATCCTTCTCGGGGCTTTGGTGGCAGGCATTGATGCGGGGCGAGCGTTCCCGACTTGGCCGGATATGAACGGGCAGTTCTTCCCGGCGGATGCGTTCTATGTGCCGGATGGGCAGGGTGGGACGCTGCCGGTCTGGCATGCCTTCTTTGAAAATCCGGGGCTGGTGCAGTTCATGCATCGGATGTCGGGATACTTGCTGTTCGCCTTCGGCATCGTGGTCTGGCTGCGCGGGCGCAAATCGGCGCATGGGGCGACGCGATCTGCGTTTAACGCTGTGCTGGCTGTCATGGTATTGCAGGTTTGCCTTGGTATCTGGGCGGTGCTGACGGCGGCGCAGGTGCATGTGGCGATCACTCATCAGGTCACGGCGGTCCTGCTTTGGGTGTTGATCATCCGCGCGCGGCATCGGGCACAGTACCCGGTGGCAGGGTCTATTCGGAAAGGGACGGCATAAGATGACGGTCTATGATGATCTGATGGCGTTCCAGCGCGAGACCGAGGCGCTGGCGCAGGTGGCAGGCCGCCTTGGCTGGGATCAGGAGACCGTGATGCCGCGCGGGTCCGCCGAGCAGCGGGCCGAAGAGATGGGCGCGATGGAGGGGGTGCTCCACGCCCGCCGCACCGATCCGCGTCTGGCCGATTGGCTGGCGGAAGCGGTGGCCGTGGATGCGGTGGCCGAGGCGCAATTGCGGCTGATACGGCGCAGCTTTACCCGCGCATCCAAGGTGCCGGGGAAGTTGGCGCAAGAGATTGCCCGCGTCACCAGTATGGCGCAGGGCGTCTGGGCCGAGGCACGCGCCAAGGATGATGTGGCGGCATTTCTGCCTGTGCTGTCGGATGTGGTGCGATTGAAGCGCGAGGAAGGGGCGGCCTTGGCGACAGGTGGCGATCCCTATGACGCCTTGATGGATGATTACGAACCGGGTGCCACGGCGGAAACCGTGGGCGCCTTGTTCGGGCGGATGCGGCCGCGTCTGGTGGCCTTGCGCGAACGGGTGCTTGGTGCGGGGCGCGATGTTGCGCCACTTGAGGGGACTTTCGGGGCCGAGGCGCAGATGCGGATGGCGCGTGATCTGGCGACCGCTTTTGGCTATGACTGGGATCGGGGGCGTCTGGATCTGGCGGTGCATCCCTTTAGCTCGGGTGCCGGGATCGACGTGCGGATCACCACGCGGGTGGCCGAAACCGATCCGTTCAACTGCTTTTATTCGACGATCCATGAGGTGGGCCACGCCTGTTATGAGCTGGGGATCGACCCGGATTATCGCCTGACGCCCTTGGGTGGGGGCGTGTCGATGGGCGTGCATGAAAGCCAGAGCCGGATTTATGAAAACCAGCTTGGCCGCAGCCATGCCTTTACCGGCTGGATGTTTGGCCAGATGCGCGAACGCTTTGGGGAATTCGGCATTTCGGATGCCGATGCCTTCTACGCCGCCGTCAACCGCGTACAGCCGGGCTTTATTCGGACTGAGGCGGATGAGGTGCATTACAACCTGCACATCATGATGCGCTTTGATCTGGAGCGTGCCTTGATGCGGGGCGATCTTGCGGTGGGCGACCTTGAGGCTGCGTGGAACGACCGTTTCGCCGCAGATTTCGGGCAAAGCGTGCCGCGCCCGTCGCTGGGTGTGTTGCAGGATGTGCATTGGTCGGTGGGGCTGTTTGGCTATTTCCCGACCTATACGCTGGGCAATGTCTATGCGGGCTGCCTGCACAAGGCGCTGCGGCTGGATCTGCCCAACCTTGATGCGGCCTTGGCGCAGGGCGATACCTCGCCCGCGACCGAATGGCTGCGCGAAGGGGTGCAGCGGCATGGCGGATTGCGTGAGCCGCGCGCCACCATCGCCTTGGCCTGCGGGTTTGAACCGGATGAGGGGCCGCTTTTGGACTACCTCGACGCCAAGTTCAGCGCGATTTACGGGGTGTGACGGGCGCAGGCACAGCCGAGCGGCGGGCGGTCTGGCTGCTCGCCCTTGGGCAGATGCTGGGCTATGCCTGCTTTTTCTATCTCTTCGCGGCGCTGATCCTGTATTGGCGGGCGGATTTGCACTGGGGCGATGGGCTCTTGGCCAGCGGGTTGACGCTGGCCATCGTGGTGGCGGCGGTGATGGCGCCCTTGTCGGGGCGGGCGGTGGACCGGGGGCATGCTGCTGCACTGCTTGCTGGGGGGGCGGTCATCGGTGCAGCATCGCTGGTGCTGCTGGCAGTGGCAAATGGGCCGGCGGTCTATCTGCTGGCTTGGGCAGGGCTGGGGCTGGCGCAGGCGGCGAGCCTTTATGAGCCGTGTTTTTCGCTGTTGATCCATCGCTTTGGGGCCGAGGCGCGGGCGGCGATCACGCGGGTGACGCTGATCGGGGGCTTTGCTTCGACCTTTGCCTTTCCGGCGGGGGCGGCCCTCGCTGAAGGGTTTGGCTGGCGCGTGACGGTCTGGGTTGCTGCGGCAGTGGCCGCAGGGCTGATCCTGCCCCTGAACCTGATCGGCGCGCGCATTCTGGCGCGGGGCGTGCCGCCGGTGCCAGCCACGGAAGGTCGGCCCAAGGTCGCGCTCTGGGCGATGTTCCGGCAGTGGCCGTTTCTGCGGCTGACGCTGATGTTTT
>NKIT01000186.1 GCA_002256185.1 Rhodobacteraceae bacterium PARR1
CAAGCTGTCCGGCGGGCAGCGGCAACGCATCGCGCTGGCCCGTGCCTTTCTGAAAGACGCGCCGATTTTGGTGCTGGATGAGGCGACCAGCGCCTTGGATTCCGAAGTTGAGGCGTCGATCCAATCCGCCTTGGGCCGGGTGATGCAGGGCAAGACCGTGCTGGCCATCGCGCACCGCCTTTCGACGATTTCCGAGATGGACCGGATCGTGGTGCTTGACGACGGGCGCATCGTGGAACAAGGCACGCATGACGAATTGCTGATCCTGAACGGGCTTTATGCGCGCTACTGGAACCGCCAGTCCGGCGGCTTCATCGGGACGGACGAACAACAGGCGGCGGAATGATCCGCCACGGCGCAAGCCAAAGGGGCGGACCACATGAAACTGATGATCGAACGGCTGGGCCATCTGGGCGACGGGATCGCGCAGGGGCCTGTGGGGCAGGTTTACGTCCCGCAAACCTTGCCGGGCGAAGAGGTTGAGGGCGAACTGGTCGGCGACACGCTGACCGGGGTGCGGATCGTCACCCCATCGGCGGATCGCAAGCGCCCACCTTGTGTCCATGCGCGCACCTGTGGCGGCTGTATGATGCAGCATGCCTCGGATACTCTGGTTGCCGATTGGAAACAGGGCATCGTGCAGGGCGCGTTGTCGGGGCAGGGGCTGGAGGCACCGTTCCGCCCGATCCTGCCCAGCCCGCCGCAATCGCGCCGTCGGGCCACGCTGTCGGGGCGCAAGACCAAGGGCGGGGCGCTGATCGGTTTTCATCAGCGCGGGTCGGATGTGCTGATCCCTGTGCCGCAGTGCCAGCTTTTGCATCCCGACCTGATCGCCACATTCCCGGCGCTTGAGGCGCTGACAAAGCTGGGCGGAACCCGGACCACGGCGATTGACTTGACGGTGACACGCTCGCTCGCCGGGGCAGAGGTGGTGGTGAAGGGCGGCAAAGCACTGGACAGCGCGTTGCTGCTCGATCTGGCGCGGGTGGCAGAGACCTTTGGTCTGGCGCGGTTGACATGGGGGGATGAGACCGTCGCCCTGCGCGCGATGCCGATGCAGCGGATGGGGCGGGCCTTGGTTGCGCCACCGCCGGGGGCATTCCTGCAGGCGACCGAAGAAGGAGAGGCGGCTTTGCTGGCCGGGGTCCGCGATGCCGTGGGCGATGCGCGGCGGGTGATGGACCTGTTCGCCGGATGCGGCACCTTTGCCCTGCCCTTGGCCGAAAATGCCGAAGTGGTGGCGGTGGAAGGCGAGGCTGCGATGACATCGGCCTTGGAAAAAGGCTGGCGTCAGGCACCGGGGCTTAAGAAACTGACGGTGCAGACGCGCGACCTGTTCCGCCGCCCGATGGAACCGGATGAGTTGCGCAACTTTGACGCCGTGGTGATCGACCCCCCGCGCGCCGGGGCCGAGGCGCAGGCCCATGCCCTTGCCGCGTCCAGGGTGCCGGTCATTGCTGCGGTGTCCTGCAATCCGGCCAGCTTTGCCCGTGATGCCCGGATTTTGGTCAATGCGGGATATAATCTGGATTGGGTGCAGGTGGTGGATCAGTTCCGCTGGTCGCCGCATGTCGAACTTGTTGCCCGGTTGTCGCGTTGAACACGCATCCGTGAGGATGGGGAACCAAACCGCGCCTTTGCAGAAGCAGCAAAATTCTGTATCCGCAAAAGAAAATCAGGCAAACGAAGACGGCGGGCAGTGATGCGGTTTGGGCAGTTTTTCCTTTTGATGGCGGCAATGCTGTTTCTGGCCTCTTGCGGGGGCAAACAGGACGGCAAGTTCCGCACCTATCGCGGGCCAGCGGTCACGGCGATCATTGTCGACAAATCTGACCGACAGATGTTCCTGCTGAACAACTCCAAGGTGCTGGAGAAATTCACCGTGCATCTGGGCGGCAATCCCGTTGGTCACAAGCAGTTCGAAGGCGATGGCAAGACCCCGGAAGGGCAATACCGCATCAGCCACCGCAATCCGAATTCGCAATATCACTTGTCCTTGGGCATCTCGTATCCCAATGACCGCGACCGCGCCTTTGCGGCGTCTCAGGGTAAACCGCCTGGCGGCGACATCTTCATCCACGGTGGCCCGCCGCGCCCTGTCGACAAGCACGACTGGACAGCCGGTTGCATCGCGGTCAGCGATAAAGAGATGGAACTGATCTACGCGATGGTAAAGCCGGGCACGCCGATCTTTATTCGCCCCTGATCCGGATTGCAGACATGAAAAAACCGCCAGTCCCGCAGGGCTGGCGGTTTTTTGGTGCCTCAGATCAGAGGGTGCCGCCGATGACAGCCCCGGTTGACGGGGCAAGGCCCGTTTGTCCAAGGCCGGGTTGGGCAAAACCGGGCTGCGCAAAACCGGGTTGGGCGAAGCCGGGTTGTGCCACGCCATAGGCCGGCGCGCCAAAGCCGCCTTGTCCTGTGACCAGCGTCCACCAGATCTTGCCGTTGGATTCCTGATACCAGGCCAAGCCAATCTCGGTCATGCGGGGATCAAACAAGACCTGCCGCTGATCCGGGGACTGCATCCAGACCGACAGGGTTTCAATCTCGGTCTCATAGGTTTCGGAAATCAGCTCACCCAGCAGGGTGCCGGTGTAGCCGACGCGCTGAACCCGCAGCAGCGGCGACGACCCGTCCGAACCGAAGTGCCAAGGCCGGTTCTGCACCGACATGTCGCGCGATTGCGTCGCAGCGGCGGCGGCCAGCGCCGCGTTCAGCACGGCCGGACCCGCCCCGCGCGCCTGCCGCAGGGTGTTGAGCGAGTCGAGAAAGCGGTATTCCACCACGCCCGGCCCTTGTTCTGCGATGGGATAGACCTGCGGCAGCGGTTTGCCATCGGGCCCAAGTTGCACGGTGGGTCCGCCAACCGAACAACCCGCGACCAGCAGCGTCGCGCCACCAGCGATCAGCAGAGTGCGTCTGTCCATGCTCTGTCCTTTGAGGCCTCAAGTTTCGGCAATTGCCCGGGCGGTTGTGCCCTTGTTGGTCGCGTGTTTAGCGAAAGCCCTGCCGCAGTTCAAACCCAACTCTGCGTGAAAGCGCCAAAACCCGCTGGTTACGGGGCTTTGATTTGCCGTTTGTGCCGGAAAGGCGTAAACGCTCTGGAAAATGCGACTTGAAAGGAGTCAAGCGGATGACTGAGGCAAAGATCAAGATCCTGAACCGCCGCCTGTTCGTCGCGGGCGCCAGTTTTGCCGGGGCCAGTCTTGCGATGGGGGCCGCCCATGCGCAAAGCATGGAAGGCTCCACCGAGATGGAGACGGGGGCATCATCGTCAGTGCGCCACAACGCGTCCAGCTTCCGGATGCTGAACTGGCAGGATTACTTTGAAAACACCCGTGGCGGCGCGATCCTGTGTGATCTGACGTCACGCGCGTTGCATTTCTGGACCGAAGATCAGTCGGTTTACAAACTTTACCCAACATCGGTGCCGCTGTCGGATGAACTGACCCGCCGTGGCAAGACTGAGGTGATCCAGAAAGTGGTCGCCCCGCCATGGCGTCCGACCGCGTCGATGAAGGAGCGCCACCCCGATTGGCCGGACATGGTGCCGGGCGGATCGCCCGACAACCCGTTGGGAACGCATGCGCTCTATCTCGGATGGCCCGCGTATCGCATCCACGGAACGCATGATACGCGCAAGATCGGGCGGCGCTCATCGAATGGTTGTGTTGGTCTTTACAATGAACACATCCAAGAATTGTTCGCTTTGGCGAAAGTTGGCACCCAAGTGTTGCTAATTTGACGACATGATGGCCAAGCGCACCTGACGCGGATGCTGCAAGTTGCATTCCTTTTCGGTTGCTGCTTAACAAGGCCCACGAGGTAATATCTTGGGTGCATGTCGTCGCCTCTGCAACATCCGGCGGCCTGCAAAAACTGGAGGTTAACTATGAAGAAAATCGCGCTCGCTGCCGCTCTGTCGGTTGCCGCTTCGTCCGCTTTCGCCGGTGGCGTTGCTGAACCCGTCATGGAACCGGAAGTGGTTGCCGCCGAGACGTCGTCGTCGGCTGGTGGCATTGTCGTTCCGCTGCTGCTCCTGCTCGTGATCGCTGCTGCTGCTGCGAACAAGTGATCTTTTGATCAATCAGGAAAGGGACGGCAGCCTGGCTGCCGTCCCTTTTCTTTTGGGCGGCCTTTGCCACCTTTTTGCCATAATGTGTTGCGGGCTTACTGCAACCTATGGGGTTTGCGGCAACAATTGCCGCCTCTGACCGGTTTTTCGTTGTTCTTGAACAGGAAACGGCAGACATATGGGCCGCCTGCCCATGTTGGACAGGTTACTACAGGCCAATTCACCCCCAGGAGGTTGAAATGAAAAAAGTTGCTCTTGCTGCCGCTCTGTCCTTTGCGGCGACCCAGGTTTTCGCCGGCGGCATGGCTGCCCCGGTGATGGAAGAACCGACCATGGCCCCGGCTGTTGTCGAAGCCCAGACCTCGTCCTCGGCCGGTGGCATCGTTGTGCCGCTGCTGCTGCTGTTGGTCATCGCCGCCGCTGCTGCGAACAAATAAGAATTCCTGCCCTTGGGCAAACTGCTTTTGGGCAGGCTGTTTTCGAACGGGCGGGGGGCGGCGCAATGCGCCGCCCTTTTGCGTTGCGGCGCTTAGCGCAGCCAGCCTGCAAGGTTCTCTTCGATCACTGCGACCAGCGCGGCAACATGGGCCGGATCGTCGTTCAGGCAGGGGATATAGGTGAACGTTTCACCGCCCGCATGTTCAAACGACTCACGGATTTCGCCGTTGATCTCTTCCAGTGTTTCGATGCAATCGGCGGAAAAGGCCGGGGCGATGACGGCGATGTTCTTTTTGCCCTCTTTGGCCAGTTCGGCCACATGCTTGACCGTATAGGGGCGCAACCATTCTTCGCGGCCAAAGACCGATTGGAAGGTGGTGTCGATCGCGCCCTTCTCCCATCCCAGCCGTTCACGCAGCAGGCGCGACGTTTTGGCGCAGTGGCAGTGATAGGGGTCGCCCGACATCAGATAGCGTTTCGGCATCCCGTGATAGGACGCCACCAACACATCGGGCTTTACCTCTAGCCCCGCATAGACCCGTTCGACGGATTGGGCGAGCGCGTCGATATAGAGCGGATGGTCAAAGTATTCCGGCACCGTCCGCGCCGAGGGCTGGCGCTTTTCCTTCATCAACGACCGAAAGAACGCATCATTCGCCGTGGCAGAGGTTGCGCCCGCGTAATGGGGATAAAGCGGGAAGAAAAGAATCTTCTCACAACCGGCCTCAACCATCGCGCGGACTTTCGAATCGGTCGAAGGGTTGCCGTAGCG
>NKIT01000187.1 GCA_002256185.1 Rhodobacteraceae bacterium PARR1
TACGCCCCGCGTGAGGATGGTGACCGCAAACCCTACGCCCCGCGTGGCGACGCCCCGCGCAGCGCTGGCTTCAAAAGCCACGGCGGTGGTGCCGACCGTCCGGCCCGTGCCGCTGGCTTCAAAAGCCACGCCGCAGAAGGTGCCGCTGACCGTCCCGCCCGCGCCAAGCCGGAATGGAAGCCGCGCGCCGAAGGCACGGATCGTCCGGCAAAGCCGCGGACCGAGGGTTTCAAGCCCCGCGCCGAAGGCTCTGACAGCCGTCCGTTCAAGGCCCGTCCGGGTGGTGACAAGCCCTATGGCAAATCCGCCCCGCGCGGTGCCAGCAGCGGCAAACCCGCCTATGCCGCCAAGGCAACCGGCACGGCCAAACCGCGCACCGATGCACGCGACACCTCCAAGCGTTTCGTGCCGCCAAAGAAAAAGTGATCCCGCCGGATCGAGACTGAAACAAAGGGCCAGCCGAAAGGTTGGCCCTTTTTTCTTGCGCCAGCCGAACCGGGACTTGCCGCTTGCCAAAGCCACATATCGCCGCCTCAATAGCCCCAAGACGGCGCGGAGGGGTGCCGAAACCGATGGGAGACTCTACGATGAAAATGACGCCATTCGGCCAAGGGCCGGACATGTCCAGCGTGATCCTTGGCCTGATGCGGATCGCCGCGATGGACGATACCGCTATCCGCGCGCTGTATGACGCGGCACGCGATGCGGGGATCACCTTTTTTGACCACGCCGACATCTACGGCGGCGCGCCGCATGTCTGCGAAGCCCGCTTTGGCGATGCGCTGAACCTGACCGCCGCCGAACGCGACAGCATCTTGCTGCAAAGCAAGGCGGGCATCCGCCCGGGTTTCTTTGACTTCTCAAAAGAGCACATCTTGCGGGCCGTGGATGGATCACTCGCTGCACTGAAGACCGATTATCTGGACATCCTGCTGCTGCACCGCCCCGATGCGCTGGTCGAACCCGAAGAGGTGGCCGCCGCCTTTGACGCGCTGGAATCCGCTGGCAAGGTGCGCCATTTCGGCGTGTCGAACCAATCGCCGGGGCAGATCGAACTTTTGAAAACCGCCGTGCGTCAGCCGTTACGGTTCAATCAGGTGCAACTGTCGATCACGCACGCCAACCTGATCGCCCAAGGTGTGGCGCTGAACATGAAAGGGCTGGAACAGTCGGTGTCGCGTGACCTTGGCCTACTGGACTACAGTCGGTTGAAGGGGATGACGCTGCAAGCGTGGTCGCCGTTCCAGAAGGGCTTCTTTGATGGTGTGTTTGTCGGGGATCGGGTGGATCACCCGGAACTGAACGACGTGCTGGACGAACTTGCGGCCAAGCATGGTGTGACGCCCACGGGCATCGCGGTGGCATGGATCACCCGCCACCCCGCCGACATTCAGGTTGTCCTTGGCACCACAACCCCATCCCGCGTGCGCGACTGCGTGGCGGGGGCCGGGGTGCGCCTGTCGCGCGAAGATTGGTATCGCCTGTTCCGCGCCGCCGGACATACTCTGCCGTAAGGCCGGGCGGGCGGGGTCAGCCCCGCCCCTCGCCATAGCTTTTGGGCAGGCCAAGCACCTGTTCTGCAATGTAGCACAGGATCAGGTTGGTCGAGATCGGGGCCACCTGATACAACCGCGCTTCGCGGAACTTCCGCTCTACGTCGTATTCCTCGGCAAAACCAAAACCGCCATGGGTTTGCAGACAGGCCTCTGCCGCCTCCCAACTGGCGTCGGCGGCGAGCATTTTGGCCGTGTTCGCCTCGACCCCGGGATTGTGGCCCGCGTCATAAAGGGCGGCGGCACGATAGACGATCGCCTCGGAGGCCATCATATGGGCATGGGCGCGGGCAAGGGGGAATTGCACGCCTTGATTGCGGCCAATGGGGGCGCCAAAGACCACCCGTTCCTTGGCGTAATCCGATCCCTTTTTCAGGAACCACTTGGCGTCCCCGATACATTCCGCCGCAATCAGGATGCGTTCGGAATTCATGCCCGACAGGATGTAGCGAAAGCCCTTGCCCTCTTCGCCCACCAAGGCATCGGCGGGGATGCGAAGGTTGTCAAAGAACACCTCTGTCGTGGCGTGGTTCATCATGGTGCGAATGGGGCGAATGTCGATGCCATTACCGACCTTGCCGCGCATATCGACCAGAAACACCGACAGCCCATCGGTGCGCGACTTGGCCTCTTCGCGCGGCGTGGTGCGGGCGAGCAGAACCATCAGATCGGAATGCTCGGCACGGCTGGTCCAGATTTTCTGGCCGTTGATCACCCATTCATCCCCCTCGCGCCGCGCGGTGGTTTTCAGCGACAACGTGTCCGTGCCAGAGGTGGGTTCCGTCACACCAAAGGCTTGCAGCCGCAGCGAGCCGTCCGCAATGCCCGGCAGATAGCGCGCCTTTTGCTCCGCCGAGCCATGCCGCAGCACGGTGCCCATCGTATACATCTGCGCGTGGCATGCGGCAGCGTTGCAGCCTTGGCGGTGGATTTCTTCAAGGATCACCGCCCCTGCGGTCAGGGTCAGACCCGATCCGCCGTATTCTTCGGGGATCATCGCGGCCAGCCAGCCTTCGCGGATCAGCGCCTGCACGAAGTCATCCGGATAAGCGCGGCGGCTGTCGAGGTCGCGCCAATAGCTGCCGGGGAATTCAGCACAAACCCGCGCCACGCCCGCGCGCAATTCGGCATGCTCGGCGTTCAGATCAAAAGCGGTCATGGGGCGAGTCCTGTCTTGGCGGCGGTTGGTGCCAAACTGGCAGGACACGCGGCACAAGGAAACCATCCGCGATGGCATCACAGGTATCGTGGGAGGGGCTGACAGGGCGGAGCCGGGGGCCAGCCCCGTCGTCCATCGGTTCTTGAACCGATGGCGCAGAACCGGGGGCCAGCCCCCGGACCCCCGGGATACTTGAGGACAGAAAATGAAAGGGAGGGTCAGAGCCTTTGCATCAGCCCGTCATGCAGCGCCGCATTGGTGGCGATCAGCCCTTGGGTGCGCGCGGTGGGGCTGTTGTAGCGGATGGCGTGGCCGTGGCGGTCCGTTACCTTTGCCCCGGCGCGTTCGGCGATGAGGCTGCCCGCCGCGATGTCCCATTCCCACGCGTTGCGAAAGGACAGCATCCCGTCAAACCGCCCCTGCCCCACAAGCGCAAGGCGATACGCGACCGACGGGCGGAAACTGCGGCTGATCGGTGGCACGCCACCGGGCCAAAGATCGGGCTTCAGGTTGACGGCGGGCGTCAAAAAGGTGGCACCCTCAAGCGGCTCGCGCGGGCTGCAGGCGATGGGCGCACCGTTCAAGGTCGCAGGACCATCGCAGGTGGCGGCGAACATCCGGTCCAGCGCGGGCAGGAACACCACCCCCGCCGTCACCACCCCGTCCCGCGCCACGGCGAGCGAGTGGGAAAAGCTGTCCTCACCCGCGATAAAGGCGCGGGTGCCGTCAATGGGGTCAAGGATGAACACATGCGAACAATCCAGCCGCGCCGGATCATCGGTGCTTTCCTCGGACAGCCAGCCGTAGCCCGGCCGCGCGCCGCGCAGATGGGCGGAAAGCGCGTCGTTCACGGCATAATCCGCCTCGGTCACCGGGCCTTCGTCGCCGGGTTTGTCCCAGACCTGCGGGTCACGCTTCCAGAAGCGAAGGGCAATCGGACCCGCGATCCGAGCGGCCTCGATCAGCAGCGCAAGGTCATCCTGCGGCGTGAAGGTCCGCCCCAACCCTTAGGCCCCCGCCAAGGTCAGCCCGTCGATCAGGATCGACGGCACCCGCGTGGACAGATGCGCCCGCGCATCATTGGCCGGAACGATTCGCAGCAACATCTCGCGCAGATTGCCCGCGATGGTGCATTCGTTGACCGGATAGCGGATTTCGCCGCCTTCGACCCAGAACCCCGCCGCACCGCGCGAATAATCGCCCGTGGTCGGGTTGATCGTCGATCCGATCATCGAGGTGACCAATAGCCCCGTCCCCATATCGCGGATCAGGTCATCGCGCGTGCGCGTCCCCTGCGTCATGTCGATGTTGGAGGTCGATGGCGACGGCGGCGACGATGTCCCGCGTGAGGCATTGGCGGTGGACGCCATCCCCAGCTTGCGCCCGGTGGCAAGGTCCAGCGTCCAGCCCGTCAGGATGCCGTCGTCCACAATGGCGCGGCGTTGGGTCGGCAACCCCTCACCGTCAAAGGGACGGCTGCCGGGGATGCGGGGGCGATGCGGGTCTTCGATCACCGACAGCCCCTTGGGCAAGACTTGCTGGCCCAAAGCGTCGCGCAACCAACTTGCCCCGCGCGAAATCGCCATGCCGTTAACCGCCCCCAAAAGGTGGCCGATCAGCGAGGAGGCGATGCGTTCATCAAACAGCACCGGATAGGTGCCCGTCACAGGCTTTACCGCGCCCAGACGCGCCAGCGCCCGGTCAGCGGCCAGAACGCCCATATCTATCGCGCCCGGCAGGTCGGCTTGGAACACCCGCGACTCCCCGGCCCAGTCCCGCTCCATCCCCGTGCCTTCGCCGGTGAAGGCGACGGCGGACAGGCTGCGTGACGTGCGCTGATACCCGCCCGCAAAGCCGTTGCTGGCCGCCAGATGCATCGCCCGCCGCGAATACCCGGCCGAGGATTCGACCTGACGGATACCCGCCCGCGACAGGGCAGCGGATTCGATGGCGCGGCAGTCATCCTCAAGCGTTGCCGCCGAGGGTTCTTCGGTCGGATCAAACATCTCATAGGCGGCGATATCCCAGCCCTGCGCCAATTGCGAAGGGTCGGCCAGACCGGCGGTCGGGTCATCCGGGGCTTCGCGCGCCATCGCCACGGCGCGTTCGGCCAAGGCGTCAAAGGTGCGCTGCGACAGGTCAGAGGCTGAAACGCAGGCCTGCCGCCCGCCAATCAGCACGCGAAGACCAACCTCTGTCGCCTCGGCCCGTTCAGCGGTTTCCAGACGCCCGGCGCGCAGGTCAATCGACACCGAACTGCCGGTCACGGCCAGCGCATCGGCGGCTTCGGCCCCGGCACGGCGGGCGGCGTCCAAAAGGCGGGTGGTCAGGTCGGAAAGCTGGTCGGTCATCTGGTGTCCTTGCGCGGGGCGCTGCCCGTCTGAGGTAGTCCGCCCGTCACGCCACTGCAAGCGGCGGCAACGAAAAGGGGCATCCGTGCTGCCACGGACGCCCCCCTGTTCCGTCAGCGCGGATTATTGCAGACGCTGGCCGTTGGCGAAGAAGCCCTTGTCCTTGAACTCCAGCGTCGAGG
>NKIT01000008.1:0-19329 GCA_002256185.1 Rhodobacteraceae bacterium PARR1
CGGTACGTCGGGCGGGGGTGGGTTGTCGTCGGTCGTGGCGGCGAGTGGGAACAGCGCCGACTATCTGCCGTTCCTGGCCGAAATTGGCGCGGCGGGTGTGGCGGCGGATGGCTCCAGCAGCCTTGCCGACGATGTGTTCGCCGTGATCGCCTATTGCCCGATCACCGATCTGGGCCATGCCGACATGGCCTATGAATGGCTTTTCGACGGCATCCGCAGCGCGGACAACACCGCCGATGGGCGCTGGCCCGATGTGGCACAGGCGGCTTCTGCCACGTTGGCGGCAGGGTATCCGGCCTATCTGGATGGCTTGGGTCTGACGCTGGCCGATGGCAGTCCTCTGAACACGGCCACGATGAAAGCTGCCATCGCCGCCGAGGTGACCCGCACCGTGGAACGTCACATTGCCAGCGGCGGCACAGTGCCCGCGAAGGGAGGGGCGTTTGAGATCACCCTGCGCCATCCGGGGGGTGAGGATCAGATTTCGGTGCCGAATGACTGGCTGACGGTTGATGGCGGCACGGTGACGGACCTGAACCTTGACGGCTTCCTGCGCTTTGTCACCGCAACGGCGGCGCTAAAGCCTGTCCCGGCCTTTGACCGCACGGCAAATACCGGCAATCCGGGGGTGGACGGGGAAAACAGCCTGTTCGGCACGGCAGCGCAGCCTTATGCCAATTTCACCCCCTACGCTTGGGCCGCGAATGAGGTTGCGGGCGATGGCATGGGCGCGGATGACACCGGGCAGGATTGGGCGACCTATGCGGCGGGCGACGGCGCGGCGCTGGCGGCGCAGGTGCAGCTCATCAACCCGATGGCTTATCTGGGGACCGACGCCAAGGCCGCGCCGCATTGGTACATCCGTCACGGGATGATCGACCGCGATACCTCTTTCGCCGTCGAACTGGCACTCGCCGCTGCGGCGCGGGGCGATTCCGATGTGAAAACGGTTGATTTTCGTCTGCCGTGGATGACCCCCCATGCCGGGGATTATGACGTGCAAGAGGCTTATGGCTGGCTGAAGGGCGTTCTGGTGCAGGGGGAATAAGGCCGTTTCGCCTGCATTTTGGGCATTTGCCCAGCAACGGGCAATTCAACTGGTCAGCGGGGGCGACGGGGCCAAACAGGTCTTGCGCCTCCGCCTGCGCTGCGCCATCCTTACCTTACAACATCATTACTTTGGCAATCACGCCCCGACGGCAGCGACGCTTTGGCTGCATCGGGGCTTTTTGCGTTTTCGGGGGCGTGGCGTGGCCAAGCGGCAGATCGGGATCGGGTTGCTCTACTCGCGGTCGGGAAGTTATTCCCTGATCTCGGAAGCGTGCCGTGCCGGTGCCTTGGCCGCGATTGCCGAGGTGAACGCCGACCCGGACCGCGATCTGGCCTTTGTCCCGGTGGAGCGTGATCCGCAGGGCAATGTCGACCTCTACGGCCCGCTGTGCGAAGAAATCCTGCGCGACACGCCTGTGCGGCATGTCATCGGCTGCGTCACCTCATGGAGCCGGAAAGAGGTGATCCCGACGCTGGAACGCCATGGCGGGACGCTGTGGTATGCCGTGCCCTATGAGGGGTTCGAGGCATCCGATCACGTCGTCTATACCCATGCCTGCCCGAACCAGCATCTTCTGCCGCTGCTGGATTGGGTGATGCCCGCGCACGGGCGCAAGGCTTATCTGACCGGGTCGAACTACATCTGGGGCTGGGAGATGAACCGCCTTGCGCGTGAGCGGATCACGCAAGCCGGGGGCGAGATTGCGGGCGAACGTTACCTGCCCATCGGATCGCGGGATGTGGGGCGGATGATCGACGAAATCCGCTATGCGCGGCCAAATTTCATCCTGAATTCGCTGATCGGGCCGTCGTCCTATGAATTCCTTGCCGCCTACCGTGATCTTGGGCTGCGTGACGCGCATTTCCTGCCACAGTCCTGCCCGGTGCTGTCCTGCAACATGACCGAATGCGAATTGCCGGCAATCGGACTGGCTGCCGAAGGGTTGGTGGCGGCGGGGCCGTATTTCCGGGGGATTGACGGCTGGCCGGGGGCGGGACGCTTTGGGTCATCGCATGAGGCGGCAGCCTATGTCGCGGTGCTGGAACTGGCACGTCTGCTGCACGGCCATCCGGGGGCCGAGGCGCTGCCTTTGTCGCAATTGGTCGCCCAAGGTGGGGCGGGTGGGATCATTGACCCCGAAACGCATCATACCGTGTTGCCTGCGCTTATTGCGCGGGTCGAGGGTGGCGCGTTCCGCCTGCTGCATCGCCGCGCCGGGGTGGCGGGCGATCCTTATCTGACGCGCGGGACATCCGCTGTCATCGCTCCCCAACTGCGGGTGGTGTCATGAGACGCCCGATCCGCATTCCCACCCTCGGCAGCGCGCGGGCGGTGATCCTGCATCGCCCCCATGCTACGGTGCAGGCGCTTTTGCGTCAGTTGCACGCCATCGGGCTTGGGGTGACGCAAGCCTGGCCTGAGGCCGGGGCGGAGGCGTTGGGGGCCGATTACCTGTTTTTTGACGCCGATATGGGCCATGACGGGCTGTTCCCTTGGCCTGCGGGTCAGCCGCCGATGCCGTTGATTGCGCTGATCGGGTCCGAAGCACCGGGACGGATCGAATGGTCATTGCGGGCGGGGGCGCATGCGCAATTGCTCAAACCCGTGGGGGACAATGGGGCCTATTCGGCGCTGCTGATCGCGCGGGATGCCTTTGACGCGCAAAAGGCGCTGTCGGCAGAGATTGCCGATCTGCGGCGGCGGCTGGATGGGCGGCAAACCGTGGTCCGGGCGGTGACGCTGCTGGCGACGCTGGGCAAGACCGAAGAACAGGCCTATGCCCAATTGCGCCAGATGGCGATGGCGTGGCGCATCAGCTTTGAGGATGCCGCCGCCCGTATCGTCGCCATGCGCGACGGTCCAGAGCCGGGGGTGCAGGATGGTTGATGTCTCTGCACCCGTCGCGCCGAAGGGTGCGTTGAAACGCCTGATGGAACGGCGCTTGGCGCTGCTGGGTCTGGTCTTGATCGTGCTGGTGGTGGGCGCGGCGGTCTTGGCCCCGTGGATCGCGCCCTATGCACCTGAAGAGCAGTTGTTTGACGGGCTGACGCTGGAAGGTGCGCCCCTGCCGCCCGATGCGCGGTTCATCATGGGGACGGACCTGCTGGGGCGGGACCTGTTCAGCCGCATCCTATACGGCGCGCAAACCTCGCTCATCATTGGGGTGGTGGCGAATGGGCTGGCGCTGCTGATCGGAACGCTGGTCGGGTTGGTGGCGGGGTTCTTTCGCGGCTGGGTCGGCACGGTCTTGATGCGCTTCACCGATCTGATGATGGCCTTTCCTGCGCTCTTGCTGGCGATTTGCCTTGCAGCAATCTTCAAGCCGTCGCTGTGGATCGTGGCGCTGGTGATTGCCTTGGTGAACTGGGTGCAGACGGCGCGGGTAATCTATACCGAAACCACCTCCTTGGCCGAACGGGATTTCATCGCCGCCGAGCGGACCTTGGGCGCAAGCACAGGCCGCATCCTGTTCCGCCACATCCTGCCCCATCTGGTGCCGACGATCATCGTCTGGGGCACCTTGGGGATTTCGACGACCGTGCTTTTGGAGGCGACGCTATCCTTCCTGGGCGTAGGGGTGCAGCCGCCGACCCCAAGCTGGGGCAATATCATCTTCGAAAACCAGACCTATTTCCAAGCCGCGCCTTGGCTGGTGTTCATCCCCGGGGCGGCGATCATCCTGCTGGCGCTGGCCTTCAACCTTGTGGGCGATGCGCTGCGCGATGTGCTGGACCCGACGCAAAGGGGGCGTGACTGATGCCAGCTTACCTGTTGCGACGGCTGTTCCAATCCGCGCTGATCCTGCTGGGGATCAGCTTTGTCACCTTCCTTTTGCTGTTCGTGCTGCCCGCTGACCCCGTGCGCCAGATTGCCGGACGGTCGGCGACCCCGGCAACGGTTGAGAATATCCGTCAGCAACTGGGCCTCGATCAGCCGTTCATCGTGCAATATGGGCGCTATCTGGGGAACCTGCTGCAAGGCGATCTGGGCCGTAGTTATTTGCAAAAGACCCAAGTTTCCGAACTGATTATGTCGCGCTTGCCCGCAACGCTGCAACTGATGGCGGCGGGGATTTTGGCGGAACTGGTGCTGGGCCTGACCATGGGCATCGCCGCCGCGCTGATGCGGGGGCGGGCGGGGGATCAGGTGCTTATGATGGCGTCCTTCGTCACCGTCTCGGCCCCGCAATTCGTGGTCAGCCTGCTGCTGCTTTATGTCTTTGCGGTCAAGCTGGGCTGGTTCCCCATTGGCGGTTACGGCACACTCGCCCATCTGGTTCTGCCAGCGGTGACCTTGGGTATCCTCGGCTCTGGCTGGTACAGCCGGATGATGCGATCCAGCATGATCGAGGTGCTGCGCGCCGACTATATCCGCACTGCACGCGCCAAAGGCCTTAGCCGGGGTCGGGTGGTGCTGCGCCATGCCCTGCCGAATGCGATCCTGCCGGTGATTGCGATGATCGGGATCGACATCGGCATCTTCATGGGCGGCATCGTTGTCGTCGAATCCGTTTTCGGCTGGCCGGGCATCGGCCAGTTGGCATGGCAGGCGATCCAGCGCGTGGATATTCCCATCATCATGGGGGTCACGCTGGTTTCCGCCCTTGCCATCGTGATCGGCAACCTAGTTGCCGATGTGATTGCCCCGTTGATCGACCCGCGCATCCGCTTGCGCTGATGAAAACAAAACAAGACACCAACAGGAGAGAACCGATGAAAAAATGGCTCGCGTCCACCGCCCTTGTCCTGTCGCTGGCGCTGCCTGCGGCGGCACAGGAGTATACGCCCGACCCGAACGCCAAGGCGGGTGGCACCATCACCATCACCTACAAGGATGATGTAGCCACGCTGGACCCGGCGATTGGTTATGACTGGCAGAATTGGTCGATGATCAAATCGTTGTTCGACGGGCTGATGGATTACGTCCCCGGCACCACCACGCTGCGCCCCGGTCTGGCAGAAAGCTATGAAATCTCTGAGGACGGGCTGACCTATACCTTCAAGCTGCGCGCCGGGGTGAAGTTCCACAACGGCCGCGAAATGACGGCTGAGGATGTGAAATACTCCTTGGGCCGCGTCACCGATCCGGCGACGCAATCGCCGGGGGCGGGGTTCTTTGGCTCTATCGCCGGGTTCGACAAGGCCGGGCCGGATGGTCTTTCGGGGGTTGAGGTGGTTGATCCCCTGACCGTGAAAATCACGCTCAGCCGTCCGGACGCGACCTTCCTGCATGTCATGGCGCTGAACTTTGCGAGCGTTGTGCCGAAAGAGGCGGTCGATGCCGCAGCGGGCGACTTCGGCAAGATGCCGGTCGGCACCGGGGCCTTCAAGCTGGCGGAATGGACGCTGGGGCAGCGGTTGGTGTTCGAGAAGAACGCCGATTACTGGCGCGCGGGTGTGCCCTATCTGGACGGCGTGGTGTTTGAGGTCGGGCAAGAACCCGTTGTCGCCCTGCTGCGCCTGCAGAATGGCGAAGTCGACGTTCCCGGCGACGGTATCCCCCCCGCCAAGTTCCAAGAGGTGATGGCCGATCCGGCCCAAGCCGCGCGCGTCGTCGTCGGCGGGCAGTTGCATACGGGCTATATCACGCTGAACGTCACCACCCCGCCCTTCGACAAACTTGAGGTGCGCAAGGCCGTCAACATGGCGATCAACAAGGACCGTATCGTCCAGATCATCAATGGCCGTGCCGTCCCCGCGACGCAGCCGCTGCCGCCGTCGATGCCGGGCTACACCGAAGGCTACGCCGGTTACGCCTTTGACGTCGAAGGTGCCAAGAAACTGCTGGCCGATGCCGGTCTGGCCGATGGGTTTGAGACCGATCTTTACGTCATGAATACCGACCCGAACCCGCGCATCGCGCAGGCGATCCAGCAGGATCTGGCGGCCATCGGCGTCAAGGCGAACATCCAGTCGCTGGCCCAAGCCAACGTGATCGAAGCAGGCGGCGCAGGCACCGCGCCGATGATCTGGTCCGGCGGCATGGGTTGGATCGCGGACTTCCCCGATCCGTCCAACTTCTACGGCCCGATCCTTGGTTGCGCGGGCGCGGTTGAGGGCGGCTGGAACTGGTCCAAGTTCTGCGACGCAGCCCTTGATGCCAAAGCGACCGAGGCTGACAGCGTCAGCGATCCCGCCGATCCGGCACGTCTGGCCAAATGGTCCGAGGTGTATCAGGGCGTGATGGAACAGGCCCCGTGGGTGCCGGTGTTCAACGAAGAACGCTACACCATGAAATCCGAACGCATGGGCGGCGAAGACGCGCTGTATGTCGATCCGGTCTCGATTCCGGTCAACTATGACTACGTCTTCGTGAAGTAACATGTGCAAGGCGTGCAACTACACGATCCACGGCGCGCAGCACCATTTCGGCTGGGATAACTCCTTCGCCCCGGTGGTGCGCGCCGAACCGGGATCGACGATCCTGTTTCACTGCAACGACTCTTCGGCGGGCCAGCTTGGCCCGTCGTCGACTGTGGCCGATGTGGTCAATCTGGACTTCGGCAAGATCAACCCGGTTTCCGGTCCGATCTATATCGAAGGTGCGGAACCCGGCGACGCGGTCAAGGTCACCATCGAAAGCTTTGCCCCGCGTGCCTTTGATGGGTCAGGCTTTGGCTGGACGGCGAACATCCCCGGCTTTGGCCTGTTGGCTGATCAGTTCACCGAACCCGCGCTGAAGGTGTGGAAATACGATCCCGCCACGATGGAACCGGCGCTGTGGTCCGATGTGGCCCGCGTGCCGCTCAAGCCCTTTGCCGGGACCATCGGCAATGCTTTGGCAGAACCGGGGCTGCATTCCGTCGTGCCGCCGCGCCGGGTGGGTGGGAACCTCGACATCCGCGACCTGAACGCTGGCACCACGCTTTATCTGCCGGTTGAGGTGGCGGGGGCGCTGTTCAGCGTCGGCGACACCCATGCCGCCCAAGGCGATGGCGAGGTCTGTGGCACCGCCATCGAAAGCCCGATGGACGTTGTCCTGACGCTTGATCTGGTCAAGGGCACCAACCTGAAAACCCCGCGTTTCACCACGCCGGGGCCGGTGACGCGCCATCTGGACGCCAAGGGCTATGAGGTGACGACCGGCATCGGTCCTGACCTGATGAGCGCAAGCCGCGATGCAGTGGCGAACATGATCGACTTTCTTTGCGCCTCGCGCGGGATGGCGGCGGTGGATGCCTATATGCTGGTCTCCACCTGTGGCGATCTCAGGATATCCGAGATTGTGGATATGCCGAACTGGGTGGTCAGCTTCTACTTCCCGCGCTGCGTTTTCGAATGACGCAAACGCTGCAAACCCTGTCCGGGGCCGAACTGGCCCCGGATACCACCCCGGTCCTGACCGTGCAGGGGCTGACCGTTTCGGTCCGCACTGAGTCCGGCCTGCGCCCGTTGGTTGAAGACCTGTCCTTTACTCTCCATCGCGGTGAGACTTTGGCGATTGCCGGGGAAAGCGGGTCGGGGAAATCCATCACCTCATTGGCCATCATGGGTCTGCTGCCGCCGCCTGCCGTGCGGGTGACGGCGGGCCGGATCAGCCTTGGCGCGACCGATCTGACCGCCCTGCCGGAATCCGCCCTGCGCCGGGTGCGTGGTGACCGGGTGGCGATGATCTTTCAGGAACCGATGACCAGCCTGAACCCGGTCCTGACCGTGGGCATGCAATTGGCCGAGGCGATCCGCGCCCACCAAGATGTCAGCCGGACCGAGGCGCGGTCGCGTGCCTTGCAAGCCTTGACCGCCGTGCGCCTGTCGCAGCCAGAACGGCGGATGCTGCAATTCCCGCATGAACTGTCCGGTGGGATGCGCCAGCGGGTCATGATCGCCATGGCGCTGGCGATGCGGCCAGAGGTGCTGATTGCCGATGAGCCGACCACTGCACAGCGATCATCCTGATCACGCATGACATGGGCGTGGTGGCCGAAATGGCCGACCGCGTGATCGTGATGAAATCCGGCCGCATGGTCGAAGAGGCGCGTGTGACGGACCTCTTCGCCGCTCCGCAGGCGACCTATACGCGCGACCTCTTGGCCGCCGTGCCGCGCATGGGACAGCGGGGGGCGGTGCCCGCGCCAGCCCCCTCTGACGCCGTGGCGACCTTGTCGGATGTCGTCGTGCGCTTTCCGATCAAGGGCGGGATGCTGGGCCGCACCACAGCGCAGGTGCATGCGGTGGAACACGTCAGCTTTGACATCCGCAAGGGCGAGACCTTTGCCTTGGTCGGTGAATCCGGCTGCGGCAAATCCACCATCGCCAAAGCAATGGTCGGTCTGGTGCCGCATCAAGGGCGGATCGAGATTGGCGGGCAGACGCTGTCGTCCCTTGGTCATGACGCACCGAAATCGCTGCGCCGCAAGGTCCAGATGGTGTTCCAAGACCCGATGGCCGCGCTGGACCCGCGGATGCGCGTGGGCGAGTTGATCACGGAACCGCTGCTGATCCATGGCATCGGCACCGCCAATGACCGCCGCGATGCAGCGGCAGAGTTGATGCGGAGGGTCGGCCTGTCGCAGGATCAGCTTGACCGCTATCCGCATGAGTTTTCCGGCGGGCAGCGCCAGCGCATCTGCATCGCCCGCGCCTTGGCGCTGAAGCCGGACCTCATCATCGCGGATGAAAGCGTGTCTGCGCTGGATGTCAGCGTTCAGGCGCGGGTTCTGGCCCTGCTGAAGGAATTGCAGGACGAAATGGGCGTGGCCTTCCTGTTCATCAGCCATGACATGGCCGTGGTGGACAGCATCTCGGACCGGGTGGCAGTGATGTATCTGGGCCAGATCGTCGAAATGGGCCGCCGCGCACAGGTCTTCGGCAACCCGCAACACCCCTATACCCAACGCCTGATCGAAGCCGTCCCCGTCCCCGATCCGACCCACCGCCGCGCACCCTCGGCGCGTCTGGGCGGAGATATTCCCAGCCCGGTGCACCCCATCGGCAGCGGCCCCGACCGGGTGGCGCTGCGTGATATCGGTGGGGGGCATCTGGTGGCGGGGTGAGGCGACGCCAGAAGTTGCGTGTTTGCCAGCGTCAGAACCGGGGGTTTCACACCCCCGGACCCCCTTGGGATATTTGAGCAACGGGGAAGGAGGGGGTTAGACCAACCCCGCCAGATGCAGCCCTAACCCCAGCGCCGCCGCACCTGCCAGAACGGTGACCATGCCGAGTTTCAGCCGGAACACGGCAATCAAGGCCAGCGCCGACAGGCCCGCCGCGATCCAGTTGACTGACCCAAGGACCGGCAGTTCCAGCGACAGCGGACCCGCCGTGACGCGCGTTACTTGTGACCAGATCACATGGACGGCGAACCAGAGCGCAAGGTTCAGGATGACGCCCACCACGGCAGCGGTCACGGCAGAGAGGGCGGCAGAGAGCGCCTTATTGGCGCGCAAACCCTCCATGAACGGCGCGCCGAGGAATATCCACGCAAAGCAAGGTGCAAAAGTGACCCATGTCGCCAACAACCCTCCCGCCGTGCCTGCCAGAAGGGGATTGGTCCAGCCCGACTCGCGCATTGCCCCCATGAATCCCACGAATTGCAGCACCATGATCAGCGGCCCCGGCGTGGTTTCGGCCATGCCCAGCCCATCCAGCATCTCACCCGGTTCCAGCCAGCCATAGGTGCCCACCGCCGCTTGCGCCACCCAGGCCAGCACCGCATAGGCCCCGCCAAAGGTGAGCACGGCGAGCTTTGAGAAATAGGTCGCAATGTCGGCGAACACGCTGTCCGGTGCCAGCAGCACCAATGCCGCCACTGGCAACAGCCACAGCACCAGCGCCACGATCCCGGCGCGAAAGGCCCCGGCGCGCTTGGACCCGGTCAGATCGCCATGGTCTTCGCCCAGCAGGGTGGCTGCGTCATCGACAGGGGTCTTGCCGACAGCACCATGACCGCCGCCGCCCTGAAACCCCGCAACCCCGGCCTTTGCCCCCGCCCAGCCGATCACTGCGGCAAGGGCCACGATCAGCGGAAAGGGCGCAGCAAAGGCAAAGATCGCCACGAAAGAGGCCGCCGCAATCGCCCACATCGCGCGGGTCTTCAGTGCGCGTTTGCCAACCCGCACCACGGCCTGCAACACGATGGCCAGTACCGCCGCCTTCAGTCCGAAAAACAGCGCCGAGACAAAGCCGACATCGCCCCAGATCGCATAGACCCAACTGAGCAGCATGATCGCCACGGCACCCGGCAGGATGAAAAGCAGTCCTGCAATCAACGCGCCGCGCACCCCGTGCATCAGCCAGCCGATGTAGGTAGCGAGTTGCTGCGCCTCTGGTCCCGGCAGCAGCATGCAAAAGTTCAGCGCATGCAGGAAACGCCCATCGCCGAGCCAGCGCTTTTCTTCAACCAGAATGCGATGCATGACCGCAATCTGCCCCGCAGGCCCGCCAAAGGACAAGGCGGCGATGCGCGCCCAGACCCTTGCCGCCTCTGTCAACGTCGGGAAGCGCTGCGCGTCCATACCTTTACCCCATCCTGCCATGTCGACCGAACCGCCGCCGACTCTGTGTCGCGACAAGAGGGCACGAAGTCAACGTCGCGGGCCGGGCCGGGGCTGTCTTGTGACGGGGCGTTGACAGCCGGAAGTCCGGTCAATCCGACCCGAAGGTCGCGCAGTCCCGCTCTTGCCCGCCTGACAGCAGCCGTCTTTGCAGCGCAACAATGGGTGTGCAGGCACGCACCTGATCCGCTGTCAGCAAGTGGGGGCGTCTTGGCAGGGAGGCCAGCAATGCCAGCGCCTGAGCCAGACCTTCGGCCTCTTGTCGCAACTGGTCTGCCTGTTGCAGGTCGGCGGTCAGGGCACTGACCAAGCCCGCATCCGCCTGTCCCGCGGCCGCCCGCACCATTGCCAAGGTTTGACCCAGTGCCGCATCCAGCCGGTGCAGTGCCTGTGCCTGACGCGCAGCCTCAGCCGCGCAGGTGGCAAGCAGATCATCTGCCCTCACGTCCGCTGGCAAGGGATCGGGCAGAGGCGTCCCGCCGGGGTCATCCGCGAACAGCATCACAAGGCCCCCACGACCTTTTCGATGCAGCCCTTTAACCCCTGTGTCGTAAAGGGCTTGGCGATAAAGTTGTTCATGCCCAGAAGATGCCCGCGCGAAATGATGCTGCGGTCCGGTCGCCCGGTCATCAGGATAAAGCCGATCCGCTGGGTCGAGGCATTGCTGCGCAGCGCCTCAAGCAGGGACAGGCCGTCCATCCCGGGCATGTTGAAATCCGACAGCACCAGATGCGTGGGATTGGCGGCCAGCCGGCGCAGGGCAGTCATCGCCTCACGTTCAAAGGCGACCTTCTGGATCCCGATCTCATCCAGTGCCTGTTCGACCAGACTTCGACTGACGGACATGTCATCGACCACCATCAAGGTCAGTGTATTGCGAAGGGGCATAGCAGTGTCCTTGTTCCAGAAAGGGGTTCCCGAACGGCGGTCCCGAACGGGGCGTCATTGCAGCGGAGGGCGTGGGGCAAGAGGGGCAAAGGGCAGGACCGGCCCCGCATCATCGGGGGTGGCAATCGCTGTCCGGCGGTATTGCGTGATGCCACAGGGGGCAAACAGCGCGTCAAGGCGGGGGTCCATCCGTTCAGAATGGCCCAGAAACAGCCGCCCCTCTGCCACGATCCGCCCCGCCAGACGCCGCCAGAGCACATGCCGGGTTTCCGGGTCGAAATAGATCACCACATTGCGGCAGAACACGATGTCGAATTGACCGTGGAAAGGCCAGGGTTCCAGCAAGTTCAGGGTTTCGAACCGGATCAAGGCGTGCAGCTTTGGCGCAATGCGGACCTGATGACCCTCTGGCCCATCCGCCAGAAAGCGGTGCAAGGCGGGCGGGGCCTCTGGTCCGATGCTGCGCCGGTCATAAATGCCGCGTCGTGCGGTTTCGATCACCTCTTCGTCGATGTCCGTGGCCAAGATCCGCAGATCGCAGCGGTCCAGAGCCGGGTCATGGTCCAGCAAGGTTGCCGCGATGCTAAAGGCCTCTTGTCCTGTGGAACAGCCCGCTGACCACAGCCTGATCCGTGCGCCCGCCCGTGCCCGCGCTGCCAATGCGGGGGCTATCCCTGCCAAGGCCGTGAAATGGTGCGGCTCGCGGAAGAAGCGGGTCACATTGGTCGTGATCGCCGAAATCAGGGCGCGCCGTTCATCCGCGCCGCCGGGACTGTCCAACAGGCGCATGTAGGCGGCAAAATCAGGCAAGCCGAGGTCGGCCAAGCGGTGCGCCAGCCGCGAAATCAGCATGTTGCGCTTGGCCACGCCGATCACGATGCCGGTGTCACGGTGAATGCGGTGCGCCATGGCCGCGAATTCGGCATCCGTCAGTCCAAGCGCCGGGTCGAGGCCAAGGCGCGGGCGTTTCTCACGCAGCATGATGCCCTCCGGATAGGACAAGGGCCTGTCCCGCAGTGTGATGGTCCATCATGCCCCCTCTGCGCTGCGGTTGGGCAGGACTTTGGACAGGTCCAGTTTGCGCAGCATGCGCCCATCCTCAAGCGGGATGACGTTGGTGATGAAAGCGCGCATCCCATCCGCCGCCAGATCGGGAACCGGCTGCATCGCCGCATCATCCACGCCCAGAATGTCGGACACCACATCGGCCAGCAGCCCCACCGTCTGCGCACCAAAAGCCACGATCACGATGACATGCCGCGGTGTTGCTGTGGTCTTGCCCAACCCCAACCGCGCCGCCAGATCGACCACGGCCACCACGGCCCCCCGCAGGTTGATGACCCCCGTCACATGCGCCGGGGCATGCGGCAACACGGTTGTGGGTGACCAGCCGCGAATTTCGCGCACCACGTCGATGTCGATGCAGTAATCCTGATCGCCAATCCGCAAGGCGACGACGTCATTCTGGTCGGCGGTGTTCTGAAGCATCATCTGGCGCATGCGTCATCCATGTGCTGAAAGTCGGGGGGCTGAAGGAAACGGGGCCGGGGGATCGACAGCAGTTGTGCGCAGGATTTCTTCGGGGTCGATGATCAGCGCAATCCGCCCATCGCCAAGGATCGTCGCGGCAGCGATGCCGTGGACCGTGCCATAGTTCTGCTCAAGGCTTTTGATCACCACCTGACGCTGGTCGTGGATGCTGGTGGCGGCCAGCGCGGCACGGCGGCCAGAGTCGGATTCCACCATGATCAACACGCTGCGATCCATGTCGTCGATGGGCGCAAAGCCAAAGCATTCGGCAAGATCGATGATCGGCACCAACTCACCCCGATTGGCGACCAGACGTCCCGTCTGCCCCAGAAGGTGGATTTGCGCCGAGGACGGACGGATCGTCTCAACGATGGCAGAGAGCGGAAGCACCATGGTTTCCCGCCCGACACTGATCAGCATTCCATCCAGCACGGCCAGGGTCAGCGGCAGCGCGATGGTGAAGGTTGTGCCCTGACACGGCGATGATTGCAGCGTGACGCGCCCGCCCAAGGACTGAATCTCTCGTCGCACCACATCCAGCCCGACCCCACGGCCTGACAGGGCAGATGCCTCTTCCTTTGACGAAAAGCCCGGCAGAAACAGCAGGTTGTCAATGTCTGCCGGGGTCATGACGGCCTCTGGGGTGACCAGTCCGCGGGTTTCGGCAATCGCACGCACGCGGGCGCGGTCGATACCGCCACCGTCATCGGACAATTCGATGATGACCCGACCTGAGCGATGCGCCGCCGACAGTGTGATCACGCCGGTCGGCGGCTTTCCCAGTGCTGCCCGCTGGGCGGGGGGTTCAATCCCGTGATCGACCGAATTGCGGATCATATGGGTCAATGGGTCCGCCAGCCGTTCGATCACGGTCTTGTCCACCTCTGTCGTGTCGCCGATCATGACCAGCCGCACCTGTTTTCCGGTGGCATCGCAGGCTTCGCGGGCGATGCGCTGCATGCGCTGGAACACGGGTTTCAACGGCTGCGCACGGATGGACAGCACCGATTCCTGAATGCTGGCAGCAAGTTGCCTGATCCCGGCAAGGCTTGTGGCAAGATCGCTGTCATCGCGCAGACCGGCGTTCGAGACGGCCTGCGCCAATACAGCCTCAAGGATCACCAATTCGCCGATCTGGTTGATCAAACGATCCACCCGGTCAAGGTCGACGCGAATGGTCGTGGACATCGGCAGCGACGCGACAGTTCCCCCAAGGTCAGGCACCGGCCGCAGCGGCAGCGCAGGCGCCAATTGGGGCGGCCGGGGCTGCTTTTCGGCCAATGTGGGCAGTTCGGCGGGCAGGCAGGTCACTGAAACCTCGGCATCTTCGCCGACAAAATCGAAAACGGAGTCAATGTCTTCGCGTGGGACTGCGGTCGATAGCCGCATCCTCCAGCGCAAGTGCGGACGCGACAGGACCAGATCGGCCAGCGGCGGGATTGCATCTATATCGGCGGTTAGCTCTGCCCTGCCCAAACGCGCCAAAGCCCGCAAAAGTGCGCCGGGTTCATGGCCATGTGCGTAAAGCTCTGCCAAGGGCGCAAGCGTGATGACAAATGCTGCCTCGGCAGGTGGTGCCGGAGTGTCAATGGCATCGGACTCTGGAATCAGGATTGGCAGGGGCTGGAAATCAAACGTGTCCTCGGTCTCGTCCGCGCTGGGGCCCTGTTCGGCCAGCAGGTCCAGTTCCAGAAACAGCGCCGCCATCTGGGGTGGGTCGCTGCCGCCGTCCTGCGCCGCCGCAACCAGATCGGACAGCACGTCCGATGCGCGCACCATGGTCTGCACGGCCGGGGCGGACAGGGGCAACGCTCCTGCCCGCATCAAATCGAGAACGGTTTCAAACACATGCGCAAATTCGACAAGTGCAGTCAGACCAAAGGCCGCCGCGCCACCCTTGATCGAATGGACGGCGCGAAACACGGCATGCAGGGTTTCGATGTCCGGTGTCGTTCCTGTCTTTGCCATCTGGTCCAAACCTTCACTCAGCCGGGACAGAAGGTCTTCGCATTCCTCAAAAAACGTTGCGCGCAGGGCGTCCGGGGCTGCCATGGTCAAAGCCCCAGTACACGGTTGATGGTGTCGATCAGTCGGTTCTCGTCAAAGGGTTTCACGATCCAGCCCGTCGCACCTGCACTGCGCGCGCGATGCTTCAGGTCCTGCCCGGATTCAGTGGTGAGCACGAGGATGGGGATGCTGCCGTGGCTGTCACTGGCGCGCACCGCCTTTATCACGCCAAAGCCATCAAGACGCGGCATGTTGATGTCGGTGATCACCAGATGCGGGTCGGCGGCTGGCAGGCTGGCCAGTCCGTCGACCCCGTCTTCGGCCAGATGCACAGCAAAACCAGCCGGTTCCAGCGCCGCCGCGACAAGGCCGCGCATGGTGGGGCTGTCATCAATCGCAAGGATGCGGATGGTCATGCGCCGCCCCCCTGTGCTGCGGGAAATCCGGTCAGCCATGGCGCATCCGCCCGCAGACCAAGCGCATCGCAGGCCGCCACGTAGCGATCCGACATTGGCCCCATCGCAAGCGTCTGGCCGTCCAAATCCCATTGCCGCCCCGCCGCGATGATCACCTCAAACGCCAAGGCGCCCATCACCTCAACCTCAGAGGCGTCCAGCGTCAGGGGGCCGCCGCGTCGGTCCAGCAAGACCTGGGCCAAGGGCTGTGCGCCGGAAGTATCAAGGCGCTTGGGCAGGGGCAGGTGTTTTGTCATGCGGCGTCCCCCATGCGGTTCAACTTTGGCCTGACAGCGAAATCTGGATTGGCCCTCAGGTGCGTTCGTCTTCGCATCCAGCGATTAACGACCGGTTTCCAGCATCGGCTGAATTCGTAGAACTTTCCGTATTTCCGGTCCGCAGTCAGAAACCATTCCTTTAGAAAGCCGTGTGACTTTGCCCAAGGCACTGGGCCGCCAAGGCACTGGGATATGGGCAAAGATGATGCAGACAGAACAGCAGGGCGAACGGGGCGGCATGGACAGTGACGGTCCGCCTTGGCGGCCGGCTGCGGTTCGTTCCGCCGTTTGCGGATGCGTCCGATGGGCGGGGCGTGACCGATGACCCTGCACGCCTTTCGCACATTGCACGTCATTCAGGGCGAACATCATGTTTCGGATCGCCCTGATACGGTGATGACCACCGTGCTGGGTTCCTGTGTCGCGGCCTGTTTGTTTGATCCCATGCGCCGGATTGGTGGCATGAACCATTTCCTGCTGCCCGAAGATTCGCAGCGCAAGGACATCAGCTTTGCCAGTGCAGCGATGGAGCGGCTGGTGAACAGCCTGATCAAGCAGGGCGCAGAACGGACCCGGCTTGAGGCAAAGCTGTTCGGCGGCGGCCATATGCTGACCGGCCTTCCCGACATCGGCCACCGCAACGGTCAGGCCGCGCTGGCCTTTCTGCAGGGCGAAGGCATCCGCCTGCGCGCGCAGAGTCTGGGGGGCGGACAGGCGCGGCGCGTTCGTTTTTGGCCAGCCACCGGCAAGGCGCAACAGATGCTGCTGGACCGCGCCCCGGACATAGCCGCCCCGCCCTCCTCGCCGCCCCTGGGCAGCATCGAACTGTTTTGACGCCGTGGCCTTTGTCCGCGCGGTTTTGCCAGAGGATCAGAATGCACCTAAACCTTCGAGTGTCGATTGCAGGGCGCGTTGCGCTGATGGTGGCAGCCGTTTTGCTGTCGCTGACCATGACCTTGGCCGGATTGTTTCTTGTCCTGAGATACCACGACATCAATCGCAGCACGCATGAGGTTTTGCGCAGTGCCATCGCGGTCTTTGGGGATGAACTCGACGCGCACTCCGCAGCACTTGACCGCCCGACCGACCCGTCAGGCACGGGCGCGGGCGTGCTGCGGGCGGATGGCACGCTGGCCCTGTCACCCCAAATGATCGACCGGGTTCGCAGGCTGACCGGCAGTCAGGTCTCATTCCTGCAACGGAATCCGGAAACGGGACGGTTCGATGCGGTGCTGACCGGGTCCGAGGATGCGACTGGCCCCGACCTGTTGGCAAAGGCGCTTGAGACAGACGCCGCACTGCGCGCCAAGCTGGACGCAGGCACGGCCTTTCAGGGTGAGGTGCAGGTTGATGACGCATCGCTTGTCGCGGTTGTTCAGCCGGTTCAGGATCAGTCTGGCCGCCTTGTCGCCGCCATCGCAGCCGCCGTTCCCGCGCAGAATGTGCGGGCAGAGATGTCAGCGTTCGGGGCGAAACTGTTGATTCCCACGCTGCTTGTGCTGGCGGTAGCGGTATTCGTAAGCCATCTGGTGGTGTCCCGCCTGATGCGTCCGCTGCGGAACGCGGCCACCACGGTCGGTCGGTTGGCGCGGCGCGACTATCAGGCAGACATCGCACCATCAGAGGCAGCCGATGACATCGGCGACCTGACCCGCGCCTGCATCGCCCTGCGTGCCGATCTTCTGGCCGGGGTGCAATTGGCCGAGGCTGCCGCAGCGCAAGAGGCTGCGCGCGAAAGGCATGGCACCGAACTTGCCCGTGTGGTCGAGGATTTGCGCGCCGGTCTGTCGCGTTTGGCCGAGGGGGATTTGACGACGCCAATCCCCAGCCCGCCTGAAGCGCCTTTTCCGGCAGAGTATGACCCGCTGCGACAAAGCTACAACGCCGTGGTCGAACGCGTCAGACATGTGATTGATCATGCCACGCTGATCGCCCGTGGCGTGCGTGACAGCGCGGCAGAGATCGCAGATGCCAGCCGGGAATTGTCGGGTCGGGCGGAAACGCAGGCGGCGACGCTGGAGGAATCCGCCGCCGCGCTGACGGAACTGACGCAATCCGTCTCTGGCACCGCGCAGCGCGCCAGCCGCGCGCAAGACGCCAGTTTTGACAACCGCACCCGGGCAGAGCGTGGGGCTGACATCGTACGCGACGCCGTGGCCGCCATGCAGGGGATCGAGCGGGGATCGGACCAGATCACGCGCATCATCGGTGTGATCGACGACATTGCCTTTCAGACCAACCTCTTGGCCCTGAATGCCGGGGTAGAGGCTGCGCGGGCAGGTGATGCCGGGCGTGGTTTTGCCGTGGTGGCGTCAGAGGTGCGGCTTCTGGCGCAGCGGGCCTCAGATTCGGCGCGGGAAATCAAGACCTTGATCTCTGATTCTTCGGCGCAGGTCGGGCAGGGATCGGCGCTGGTGCGCCGCGCCGGCGACAGCTTGGCCGAGATTTTGGGCCGCGCCAATGAAGCAGCGGGATTGGTCGCCGACATCGCCACGGCCGCCGCCGAACAGGCACGCGGCTTGGCAGAGGTGAATTCCGGTGTCACGCAACTGGATCATGTGACCCAGCAGAACAGCGCCGTTGCGCAGGAAACCTCTGCGGCTGCGGTGACGCTGCAATCACGGTCAGAAGAATTGATCGTGGCGTTGGCCGGGTTCCAGACACGACAGACGCGGCGGGTCGTGCCCGCAACGCCCGCAAGGCGGGGTGCAGCGTCGCGGACGGTGGTGGAACCAAAGGTGGTGGATTGGGCCTCGGCTGCTGCGGCTGCGGCTGCACGCGCGCCGCGTGACAGCCGGACCCCGGCCACAGGCACCTGGGCAGAGTTCTGACGTGTTGGCAGCGCAGTCATCAGAAAGGTGTGCATCGTGGCAGCATGGCAGACGGCCTTGGTCATCTCTGTTCTTGGTTTTGGAACTTTGGGGGCGGGGCATTTCGGGCCACCGCCACCGGGCCAGCCCATTGCCGTGGTCGTGCCACCGTGGCGGTCGGGCGGGTTCGCTTTTGCCGATGCCGTCGGTCTGCCGCCGCTGGACATGCGCTGGGGTGGGCGTTTGATCGTCTTTGCGCCGACTGACGATCCGCTGCCCCTGTCCCGCATGGGATTATTCGTGATGCCCGCAAGCGGGGGCATCGGCTGCCTTTGGATAGACGACAGGAACGGAGCGACAGGATGATCCTGATGGTGGATGATTTGCGGGCCAAGGCCAGTGGGTTTGCAATCGTGATCCTTGCCTTGCTGGTGCTTGCCGTGGCGGCGACGGGTCAGGCCCTCGGGACGGGTGGCCTGCAAGAGGCGTTGGTTATGGCTGCCATCACGCTGGCAGTCTGGTTCGAACATCGCCGTGATCCCAAGGGGCTGGGCGTGCGTCTGGCGGCTTCTGCCGCGCTGGCTGTTGGGGTGGCTTTTATCGTCTGGCTGATGCGCGGGCACCCGTGGCAGCCGGACGCCCATATGATGTTCTTTGCCGCCTTTGCCTTGACGGCGGTGTTTTGCGATTGGCGACCGATCCTGCTTTATGCCGGGCTGATCGCGGTGCACCATCTGGTGCTGAATTTCGCCCTGACCGCGGCGGTCTATCCCGGTGAGGCCGCTCTTGGTCGGGTTCTGCTGCATGCCGCGGTGCT
>NKIT01000008.1:19339-63236 GCA_002256185.1 Rhodobacteraceae bacterium PARR1
GGTTCTGCTGCAGGGCGCGGTGCTTGTGGGGCAGGCGGGGCCGATGAGCTGGCTGGCCAGTGTGCTGAACCGGCTGTTCCTTGCGGCATCGACCCATCTCGACTCGGCTGAGGCGGCTCTGAAAAAGGCCGACGCCGCCCGCCAAGAGGCAGAGGCAACAGCCGCACAGCAATCGCAGGACCGGGCCGAGACCTTGGGTTTTGTCACCGCATTGGGTGAGGCGTTTGGCTGTCTGGCCAATGGCAACCTGAACGCCTCGATCCGGGGGTGTGGCTCTGCCCGCTATGAGTTGGCGCATCAGCAATTTGACGCGATGGCGAATGTGATCCGCGACATGGTCGAACAGTTGGAAACCAGCGCCGGAGGTTTGCGGGATTCCGCCGATGATCTTGCCCGAGTGGCGGATCAGAATGCCGTCCATGCGACGGAACAGTCGGGAATCCTTGGGTCGGCTCTGGTCTTGCTGGACCAGATGACCGACAGCGCGGACGCCACGACCCGTCATGCCATCGCCACCAGTGATCGCATGGTCCAAAGCCGCACCGCCGCCGAAGAGGGCGGACGTATCCTGGCCAGCGCCGTGCAGGCGATGCAGCGGATGGAGGCAAGCTCTGGCAAGATCGGAACCATCTCTGAGGTGATGGAGGCGATTGCTTTTCAGACCAACCTGCTGGCCTTGAATGCCGGGGTCGAGGCCGCGAGGGCAGGCGACGCAGGGCGCGGTTTTGCTGTGGTCGCGACAGAGGTGCGGGCCTTGGCGCAACGTGCGGCGGATTCGGCCAAGGATATTCAAACCTTGGTCACCACCAGCCGCCACAGCATGGCCGAAGGGTCACAGTTGGTGCAACAGACCAGCGAAGCCTTGGGCGTGTTGATCCGCCACACGGTGGACAACGCGGCCTCGGTCGCCGAAATCGCGCAGCGCACGCGCGAACAATCCGGCGGTCTGGGCAATCTGGTCACCTGTCTGCGCACGTTGGAAGACGTCGTTCGCCGGGGGGCCATTCTGGCGGAACGGTCGCTGGCGATGAGCAATTCGTTAAAGCAGGACTCCCACAGGCTCAGCAGTTCCGCAGCAGCCTTCCGTCTGGGGGAGGGCGACGCCAGCGAAGAGGACACGCCAGCGACCGTGGATCATCGGCCCGCCATGCGCTTGGTCACGGCTTAGGTGGCATGGCCTGCGTCACGCGCCGATCCCAATCGCCACCTTGCGGCCTTCGTGAAAGGCGTATGGTGCCTGACGCGGGGCGGTGCAATCGCCGATCCGATGCGTGGTCTTGCCGGGAAAGGTTTCGGGAAAGGGGTCAAAGGCGATGTTGGTGGTGGCCATCACCAGACCCGAGGCCGCGATGGTCTCTTCGGCCCCCGTCAACATGCTGCGGACCGTCGCGCCATTGCCGTGCCAGCGGGTAATCACATGTTCGGTCAGGAACTTTGCCCCGGCCCGTGCCAGACGCCCACGCGCCGGACCATCGGCAGAGGTGCGGGTGATTTCCTTGCCCACATAGGCATCAGGCGTCACGATCACCACCTGTTTGCCCTGTTCGGCCAGCGCCCAAGCCGTGCCGACGCCGCGCCAATTGCCGCCTTCGTCATAGACGATCACGGTGTCGGACAGCTTCGCCTCGCGCCGCAACACATCTTCGGGCGACCAGACGCCGCCATTGTCCAAACCCGGCAGGGCCCCGGCAGCGGGCAGCCAACGCTGATGCGCCTCGGGGTCTGGCAGCGATCCGGTGGCGAGGATGACAACCTCTGCCGGATGGGCGGTGATGTCGTCCACGTCGAGAAAGCTGTTCAGCCGAAGCGTGACGCCAAGATTTACGAACTGCCGTTCGTACCAGTCCAGCAGATCAAGGATCTGCCCCCGGCGTGGCTGCATCCCGGCAAGGCGGAACTGCCCGCCGATCTGCGGCGCGGCCTCGACCAACTCCACCTTATGCCCACGTTCTGCGGCCACGCGCGCAGCCTCTAGTCCCGCCGGGCCAGCGCCCACGACCAGAACCGACGTTGGAGTTTCCGCCTTGGTAAACCGATCCCCGCCCCATTCCCATTCGCGGCCCACGCTCGGGTTAATCAGGCAGGAAATCCAGTAATCCCGCGACCGCCGCCCCCAACACATCTGATTGCAAGAGATACAGCCGCGCACATCGCCCGCGCGGCCCTCGGCGGTTTTGCGGGCCAGATGCGGGTCGGCGATCTGGCCGCGCACGATGGAGACAAGGTCTGCTTGGCCAGAGGCGATCACGCTTTCGGCGTTTTCCGGGGTGCGCACATGCGCCTCTGACGTGACCTTGGCGTGTTTGACGACGGCCTTGATCTGTTCAGTCACCGGCGCGGTCAGCTTTTCACCGAACAGAAAGGTCGGCATCAGGCGCTCAAAATCGAGGTATCCGCCATGCCCGCAGGTGATGTAATCGACATGACCGGTGGCATCATGCAAAGCGATGATTTCCAAAAGGGATTCCACCGACAAGGTCACATCCTGCGCGTCAGAGGTAGAGACCGCCAAACCGATGATGAACTCCTCGCCACATTCCCGCCGGATGCGTTCGATCACGGTGCGGGAAAACCGCGTGCGGTTCTCCAACGACCCGCCCCATTGATCGTCGCGCGTGTTGCTCCACGGCGTCCAGAACTGATCCAGCAGGGAATGATAGGCGGCCCAAACCTCCACCCCCTGAAAACCGGCGGCCTTGCAGCGGACAGCGGCGGCAGCATGGGCGTCGATCAACTCCCAAATCTCGGTTTCCGTCATGCGGTGCGACCCGTCGCTGTCGTGATAGCTGGAATGGCCTGAGGGCGACCAATGCGGCGCAAAGCTGAGGTCGGAATCCCCATGCGCGCCGATGTGGTAAAGCTGTTGCAGGATCACCGCGCCCGCCTCTTTCACCGGTTCGGTCACCTTGCGGAAATGCGGGATCACCTCATCGGTTGAGTGCAGGAAATTCCCGCGCGTCAGCACGCCTGTCCGATGCACCGGCACAGGTTCGGCCACGATCATCGCCGCCCCGCCCAAGGCCCGCTCTAGCAGATACCCGGCGGTGCGTGGGCCGGGCAGACCCATGTCGGACATGTTGTTGGTATGCGCGCCAAAGACGATGCGGTTGCGCAGGGTCTGGCCGCGCAGTTGCAGCGGGGCCATCAGGCGGGGGTGAGAGGTCATGGTCACCACTTCCGATCAAAGGTCTTTGACCAACCGCAAAGCGTCAAAGATTGCGGCATGGGTGTTGCGGGCGGATACTGCATCCCCGATGCGGAAGACGCGGAAAGGGGCATCGGGGTTGCGGGTGATGGTCTGCAAGCCCCCGGTCGACAGGGCATCGTAATCCACCTCGCCACCATTCCGCGAGATCGGTTTCAACGCGAAATACAGGTCATCCAGCGGCAGGGTGCCGTGGTTGACGATCACCTGATCGACCAGCCGTTCCTTGCGATAGTCGCCGTAATCGCTGCCCAAGGTGGCGCGCAAATGGTTGCCGTCGCGCACCACGGACGTCAGCCGCCATGTCACGGTAAAGGTGGTGTTGCGGCCCTGAAGGTTCCGCATATAGGGCACAAGGTTCATCGCCATCACTTCGGGCGCAAAACTGCGGTCAGGGGTGACGATCTCCACCGCCGCGCCCGTGGCGCTGATGAGGTCGGCTGCCTGCAACGCGGCATGATCGCCTGCATCGTCAAAGATCATCACATTGGCACCGGGTTTCACATCGCCCGACAGAATATCCCACGCGGAATGCACCAGATCATTGCCCGCCGCCAGCACCGCCATGTGGGGCAGGCCGCCGGTGGCGATGATCACCTCATCTGGGTTGGTGGCCAGCACGGCATCCACATCGGCATAGGTGTTGAAGTGGAAGGTGACGCCCTTCTTTTCCGCCTGCGCCATGCGCCAGCCGATCACGGAAATCATCTCACGCCGACGCGGGTCTTGTGCCGTCAGGCGGATTTGGCCGCCGGGTTGATCGGCAGCCTCAAACACCGTCACCACATGGCCCCGCTCTGCCGCCACCCGTGCCGCCTCGACCCCCGCAGGGCCAGCACCGACGATGGTGATGCGCTTTTGCGTGAGGGAGGCCGGGATCAGATGCGGCATCGTCTCTTCGCGGCCTGTGGCGGGGTTGTGCAGGCAAAAGGCGTGGCCGCCCTGATAGATACGGTCAAGGCAGTAATTCGCGCCAACGCAGGGGCGGATGTCCTCTTCGCGCTTTTCAAGGATTTTGCGGACGATATGCGGATCGGCCATATGGGCGCGGGTCATGCCGACCATGTCGAGCTTGCCCGAGGCTATGGCATGGCGCGCGGTCGCCACATCGGGGATGCGCGCGGCGTGAAAGGTGGGGAAACCGGTTGCGGCACGAATCTCACCCGCGAAATCCAGATGCGGCGCGCTTTTCATGCCCTGGATCGGGATCAGGTCGGTCAGGGCGGGGTCGGTGTCGATCCGGCCCCGGACCACGTTCAGGAAATCCACAAGGCCGCTGTCGCGCAGCTTGCGGCTGATCTCCAGCCCCTCGTCCTTGGTGGTGCCGCCCGGTGTGGCTTCGTCGCCGGTGTACCGCAAGCCGACGATGAAATCCGTGCCGCAGCGGGCGCGGATGGCGCGCAAGACGTCAAAGGTAAAGCGCAGTCGGTTGTCCAGACTGCCGCCGTAGGGATGGGGCAGGTCGTTGGTCAGGGGCGACCAGAACTGTTCCAGCAGATGACCATACGCCTCAAGCTCGATCCCATCGACGCCTGCGGCCTGCATCCGTTCGGCGGCATCGGCGAAATCCTCGATGATGCGGGTCATGTCCCAATCTTCGATCCGCTTGGGAAAGGCGCGGTGGGCGGCTTCGCGTTCATGGCTGGGGGCGACGACCGGCAGCCAATCGCCCTTGTCCCAACGGGTGCGGCGGCCAAGGTGGGTCAGTTGGATCATCACCGCCGCGCCATGGTCGTGGCATTCGTCGACCATCTGGCGCATCCAGCCGACAACCTCATCCTTCCAGGCAAGGATGTTGTTGAACACCGGCGGGCTGTCCCGCGCGACCGAGGCTGACCCCGCCGTCATCGTCAGCGCAACGCCAGCCTTGGCCCGTTCCACATGATAGGCCCGATAGCGCCCCTTCGGCATCCCATCCTCAGGATAGGCCGGTTCATGGCTGGTGATCATGATCCGGTTGCGCAGGGTCAGGTGCTTCAGCTTGTAGGGCTGCAAAAGCGGGTCGTTTGACATCGGCGTCTCCTGTCTTTGGCCGAGTGTCGCGCAAAATGTTCAGATAAGTCAAGTTTGCCGACGGGGTCGATCATTTCTGTTGAGACGGCAAGGCAAAGGGGCCAAACCCAAGACCTGCCATGCGACGGATCAGGATATGCGGGACAGGATGAGGCGTGCCGCCGCTGGCTTGTGGACGGCGCCATGGTAACGCGACAGGATCAAGGCGACAGGATCAAGACGACAGGGTCAGGCACATGCACGGCGGTGACCGCTCCGTTAGGCACCCCGGAGGGCCACCGCACCAGCCCGCCGTTTACACGGCGCGGACCACTTCGGCGGTGACGGTCTGCGCCAAACTCAGCGCAGAGGCACCGGCATCTGTGTCTTTCAGGGTCACGCGCAGGGCATCGCACAACTGCGGCACAAGCGCGGCCAATCTCGCAAGGTCCAGTTCGTCTTCGACGATCCGCTGTTCGGCGATCTGCAGGTTCAGGAACTGAAAGAAGTCCATCTCTGTCGTGTCCATCGTCCAGCACCTGATCGTCGACTCACTGATTCAAGCCGTCCTTGTTTATCAGCCAGTAGTGTTCTGTAGGAAAGCGTAGCATTCGTATAAGGCATGCGCCGCCATGCTGTGCAAACCCATCCATAGGGATGGATCAGGTCGGAATCGCCGCACGCCCATCCGAATGGCGAATATGACTGATCCACAATTGCCGATAGCGATTCAAAGGACTGCTGCGGTTGAGGCGCTGAACCCCTTTGCCGCACCCTGGAACCTGTCGGCCAAGTCGTCTGGCCAAAGATGCTGACCAAGGCCACTGGATCGAACGATGAAGCGCCCTGTTCCGTCCCCGTCGCGGCAACTGGTCTTGAGCCTGTTGATTGCGTTTGCCCTCTGTATCGCCGGGGCGGTCGCATGGCCAGAGCGCGCCGTGGCGCAGACTGAAAAGACCGGCAGTGCCAGCCTGATCCGCGATGTCGGTCTGTTGCGTGATCCGACCGGGACCATGACTTTGGATGACGTGCTGGGTCATACCTTCAAGCCCAGCGGTCAATTGATCATCGCAGGCTATACCGGCGCTGCCTTCTGGGTGCGCCTGACGGTCCTTCCTGCCCCGGATGATGCAGGCACGGTGCTGATCCTCCGCCCGCCGACCTTTGACCACATGACGCTTTACGCCCCCGAGGCGGACAATTCCGGCACTTGGGCCACGCGCAACCTTGGGGGCGCGGTGCCTGTCGGTGCCGAAGACTGGGCGTCGTCGCTGCGGGGGTTCACGCTGGAACCCAAGGCCGACGGCACGGTCTATTACCTGCGGCTAGAAACCACGGGGTCATTCACCGCCTATATCGAGGCGCTGCCAAAGTTCGCCGCGCATCGGCAGGGTCTGATGATCGACTTTGCCCAGATCACCTATATGTCACTGATGCTGGTGCTGATGCTCTGGTCGCTGCGGATGGCCGTGCTGACGCGCGAATCTCTGTTCTGGTGGTTCGCCGCCTTGCAGGCCGGCTGGCTGTTTCACAACACCTTCTACTTTGGCTACATCAGCCTTGCTGTGCCGAACCTGTCACAAGAGACGGTGTTCCTGACCTTTCGTTCCGCCGTCATTGGCGCATCGGCCCTGTCCATCGCCTTTCACCACACCCTGCTGCGCCGCTATGATCCGCATTGGGCCAGCCTGCGCCTGCTTGAGGCGATCATCCTGACCATGCTGGTTGCCTTTGTCATCTTCTGGCTGGGCGACCGCACCAGAGCCTTGCAGATCAATGCGGTTGGCATCGCCCTGTCCCCCATCGCCTTTTTTGTCACCGCGTTCAGCACGCGCAAAAGTGCCTCGCCGGGATTGCGGACGATGCGGGTCATCTATGCGCTTCTGTCTGGGGCGTTGCTCTTGTGGGTGCTGACTCTGGTTGGCCTGTTCCAGATCGGGACATTCTCGCTCTATGGCACCATGATCCACGGCACGGCGACTGGTGTGCTGATGGCGGCCATCCTGCATCTGCACGCCAAGAACCTGCTGGCCGAGGCGCAGAATGCACAGACGGCGCTGGCCGCCTTGCAACAGCGCCGCGCCTATGAGGAAGAGCAGACCCTGACCCTGATGCGGTTCATCGACATGCTGACCCACGAGACCAAGAACGCAATGGCCGTCATCAACATGTCGGTGTCTGCCCCCAAGATCGGTGCCCGGCAGCGCGACCGTATTGCCGAGGCGATCCGCGATCTGACCACGGTGATCGACCGCTGCAACCAATCGGTGCAACTGGACAGCGTCGAACAGACCATCGCCCGATCTACCTGCGATCCGGGCGTCATTCTGCGCGAGGCTTGCGCCGCCCATCCGGCGGCAGAGCGCACGGTGCTGACGCTGCCCGCGCCGGTGACCCTGCACAGTGACCCGGTGCTGCTGCGCGTGATCCTGAGCAACCTCATTGAAAACGCGCTGAAATATTCGCCCGCAGGGTCGCGCGTGGATGTCGCGCTGGCCAAGGTGCCCGAAGGGCGGGTGGAGATCACAGTCGAAAATGACGCGGGCCAAGCCGGAATGCCGGACCCGGCCCGTGTGTTTGAACGCTATTATCGCAGCCCGCGCGCCCTGTCGCAAATCGGCTCGGGGCTTGGGCTTTACCTTGTGCAAGGCTTGGTGCGGATCTTGGGCGGTGGCATCGCCTATGAGCCGGACGCAGGCCGCGTGCGCTTTCGCCTGTGGTTGCCATGCTGAAGATCGTGATCGTCGAAGACAACGCCGCCTTGCGTGAGTCGCTTGTGGATGTGCTGGCCGCCGAGGACCACCACGTCGCCGCCTTTGAAAGCGCCGAGGGGTTCTTGGCCAATTGCAGCATCGCCTCGGTCGATATCCTGCTTTTGGACCTGAACCTGCCCGGCGAGGATGGCGTCTCGCTGGCGCGGCGGATGCGGGCGGATTGGCCCGATATTGGCATCATCATGCTGACCGCGCGGGGGGCACCGGCAGACCGCAGCGCCGGTTACGAAAGCGGAGCGGATATTTATTTGACCAAGCCCAGCTCTGCGCCGGAACTGACCGCTTCGATCCGCGCTTTGGCACGACGCTTGAACACAGACAGCCGTGTGCCCACGTCGCCGGCAGAGGTTTCAGAAGTGCCCTTGGTTTTGAATTGCAAGACGATGACCCTGACCGGGCGCGATGGCATGCAGGCGCTGACGGCAAGCGAAACGGATTTGCTGCAAGCCTTTGCCAAGGCCCCCGACAACCGGCTGGACGTGGAAAGCATCCTTGGCCTTGGACCGGCCAGCGCCCCGGCCAGCAAGGCCGCGCTGGGGGTCAAGATCGTCCGGCTGCGCAAAAAGCTGATCGCCGCCGGGGCAACCGGGCAGCCGCTCAACGTCATCAGGACATGGGGCTACCAGCTTTCGGTTCCACTCACATTGATATGAAATAACCAGATGACATCAAGGACCAAGACCATGAAAGACTTCACCGCCAGAACTTTGACCGAAACCCAGCAGGGTGGTTTGGATGTCGTCCTGTTGGCACAAGCCATCGAATGCCTGTCGATGGTGGCCGGGGTGGAACAAACCGAAGCTGCAGCCACTTTTCTGCTGGTCTGCGAAGGGCACACAGCCGAACCCCATCGCCTTGCGCCTTTGCGTCAGGCGGGGTTGACCAGCGCAGCGGGTGCGCTGACCGCGCAGGGCATTGCAGTGCGCGCTTGGCTTGGGTTCCACCCGGCAGCGTTGGTCGGCTGAAAGAAAAGCCCCCCGCCTGTCAGGGCGAGGGGCTGATTTTCCACAGGGCTGGCGTTCAGACCGCCACGCTTAGCCCGCGCTGACCCGCTGATTGCTCGGCCCGGTCCAGCATCCTTTGCAACTCTGCCCCGCGCGCAAAGGTGGGTTCCGCAGCGCTTTCGCCCCGGATCGCCGCGATGAAGCGTTGATAGATCGTGGGAACGGCGGGGCAGTCCACCTCGTGCCATTCGGCGGTTTTCATGTCGGGTTCCAGACAGGCAAACAGGCGGCTGACGGCCTTTTCAAACTGCACCTCAAGCCCGCCCTTATCGCCGTAAAGCCGCAAGCGCAGGTCGTTCAGATGGCCCGTGGCAAAGCGGGTGGCCGCCACCGTGCCAAGCGCACCGTTGTTCAGCACCACCTGCATGGTGGCCGAGTCATTGGCGTCCAGCACATAGTCGCCGATCTTGCCGCCGGGGGCTTTGTCAAAGGTCGCCAGACGGCAGGAAATCTCACTGACCGATTGCCCGGCGATAAAGGTCGCAAAGTCGAGGATGTGAATCCCCACATCGCCCAAAACGCCCTTTGATCCATGCGCTGTGGACAGCCGCCACAGCCATTGGCTTTCCTTGTCCCAAGCGCCCCAGGCATCCTGCGTCAGCCAGCTTTGCAAGTAAGACGCCTCAAAATGCCGGATGGTGCCGATGGCCCCATCGCGCACCATCTGGGCGGCGTGCTGCAAGGCTGCGACGTTGCGGTAGGACAGGTTGACCATGTTCACCACGCCCGCCTTGTCCGCCGCTGCGGCCATCTCGGCCGCCGCCGCCTCATTGGTGGCGAGTGGTTTTTCGCACAGCACATGCTTGCCCGCCGCAAGGAAGGGCAGGGTGGTCGCATGATGCGCGGCGTCCGGGGTGACATTGGTCACCGCGTCAAATTCGCCCCAGCGCAGGGCGTCATCGATGCTGGCAAAGCCATGGGGGATGCCATGCGCCTCTTGGAACGCGGCAAGCTGGGCGGGCCGCGTGTCAACGCCCCCCACCAACGTGACGCCGGGGATCGCGGCAAAGCCTTCGGCATGGTTCTTGGCCATGCCACCGGTGCCGACGATCAGCAGACGAACGGGGGCAGCCATCAGCGATACCCCGCTTCGCCGTCTTGGTGCAGGCGCGGGCCGCGTTCGACGATCGGCTCCAACGCCACCTCAACCGGCACATTCGGCGCGTCATTCGGGTTGGCGATGCGCGGCGCGGGGTTGTGTGCCCAGCGAACGGCATTGGCGATCACGCGCTGGATATTGGCGTCGTGATAAGTCGGATAGGTTTCATGCCCCGGGCGGAAATAGAACACGCTGCCTGCGCCGCGCTTGTAGGTCAGGCCGGAACGAAACACCTCGCCGCCCGCGAACCACGACACGAACACGGTTTCCATCGGGTCCGGCACGCCAAAGGGTTCGCCATACATCTCTTCGTGTTCCAACTCGAAATGATCCGGCAGGCCCGCCGCGATGGGGTGGTTGCGCGACGTGACCCACAAACGCTCACGCTCTCCGGCTTCACGCCATGTCAGGTTGCAGGGCGCACCCATCAGCCGCTTGCACGGCTTTGAGAAATGGGCCGAGAGCAGAAAGATGATCCCCATCCCGCCCCAGCCCGCGTTGCAGATGCGTTCGACGATCTCATCCTGCACCTCGCCATGCGCGGCGTGGCCCCACCAGATCAGCACATCGGTTGCCGCCAGCTTTTCCGCCGTCAGCCCGTGTTCCGGGTCTTGCAGCGTCACCGTGCTGGCGGTGATCCCGCCCGCCGTATTCAGCGCGGCGGCAATGGTGCCGTGCATGGTCTGCGGATAGACCTGCGCCACCACCTTGTTCTTGTGTTCATGGACGTTCTCACCAAAGACGGTGACGCGGATGTTCATGGTTTTCTCCTTGTGCCCGGCGCAGGGCGCGGGTGTCGTGATGGTCAGCGGATTGGCCTGCCGTCCGCGTCAAAACGGTGAATATTTGCTGCCTGCGGGCGTAGCCCGATGCGCGTGCCCAAAGCAATGGAAAGCTTGCCGGGTTGGCGCACGATGACAGGTTCATCGCTGCCGATCTCGACAAACAGGAAGTTGTCAGAGCCAAGGTCCTCGGCATGAACAACTTCACCCGTCCAATCACCCGCGCCATCGGGCAGAACGTCAATATGTTCCGACCGGATGCCCAAGGTGGTGCAGTCATGCGCAGCTGCAAAGGCCCCGGTCAGGAAGTTCATTTTGGGGCTGCCGATAAAACCCGCCACGAACAGCGAATTCGGGCGCTCATAAAGCTCTGCCGGGGTGCCTACCTGTTCCAGCCGCCCATCACGCAACACGGCGATGCGGTCGGCCAAAGTCATCGCCTCGACCTGATCATGGGTGACGTAGATCATCGTCACATCGGTCATGGAATGATGCAACTTGGCGATTTCCAGACGGGTCTGCACCCGCAGGGCAGCATCAAGGTTCGACAGCGGTTCGTCGAACAGGAACACGCGCGGGTCGCGCACGATGGCGCGGCCAATAGCGACGCGCTGGCGCTGGCCGCCCGACAGTTGCTTGGGCAGGCGGTCCAGCAGGTGGTCGATCTGCAACAGCTTGGCCGCATCGCGCACGCGCTTGTCGGTGTCGGCCTTGCTGGCCTTGGCGAGTTCCATGCCGAAGGCCATGTTATCATAGACCGTCATATGCGGATAAAGCGCGTAGCTTTGGAACACCATCGCGATCCCGCGCTTGGACGGGATCACGTCATTCACCCGTTCGCCGTCAAAAGCCATGTCGCCGGTGGTAATATCCTCCAGCCCCGAAATCAGGCGCAGCAGGGTGGATTTGCCACAGCCCGAAGGCCCGACAAACACCATGAATTCGCCTTTGTTGATCTCAAGGTCGATGCCCTTGATCACCTGCACGGCGCCGTAGGATTTGGTGACGTTCTTCAGTTCTATCTTGGCCATGGTGGATCAGCCTTTCACGCCGCCGGCGGTCAGGCCCGCCACGATCTTGCGCTGGAAAATGAGGACGAGGATGACAAGCGGCACCGTCACGATCACCGAGGCGGCCATGATCGGCCCCCACGGAATTTCTTGCTGTGACGCGCCAGAGAGCAGCCCGATGGCAACCGGCACGGTGCGGGTCGTCTCGGAACTGGTGAAGGTCAGCGCGAAGAGGAATTCGTTCCACGCCCCGATAAAGGCGAGAAGCCCCGTCGTCACCAAGGCAGGCCACAAAAGCGGCAGGAACACGCGGGTGATGACGATCCAAGGGGTCGCGCCGTCAACGATGGCGGCTTCTTCGATTTCCACGGGCAGATCACGCATGAAGGTGGTCAGCACCCAGACGGTGAAGGGCAGGGTAAAGATCGTGTAGGACAGGATCATCGCCCATGGTGTGTTGAAGATGCCGATGAAGCGGATCAATTCGAACAACCCGGCCAGTACGGCAATCTGCGGGAACATCGACACCGCAAGGATCGTCATCAAGAGCAGCCCCCGCCCCCGGAACCGCACCCGCGCCAAGGCGTAGGATGCCGTCACCGCAAGGAACAGGGCAAAGACGACGGTGGTGGTGGCGATGAAGACCGAATTCAGGATCGACCGGACGAAATTCCGTCCGCTCATGACCGCGACATAGTTGGACCAGTCAAACGAATGCGGCAGGTAGTTCACCTTGAACAGGTCCGTGCCCGTCGCAAAACTGGTCACGATGGCGTAATAGAACGGAAAGACCGAAAACAGCACGATCACCACGACCAGCGCATAGAACCCCGGCTGTTTCAGCAGCTTTTGCGTGGTCACCGGTTGCCCTCCCCCGACAGGTCCACCCGGCCCAGCCAGATGTAGACCGAGACGAAAATAGCGATGATCGCGAACAGCAGCGTCGATTGCGCCGCGCCATAGGCAAACTTGTCAAAGTCGATCATGTTCTCGCGGCTGATCACGCTCATGGTCTTGGTCGCGGCAGAATTCGGCGTCAGCACATAGACCAGATCGAACACCCGCAGCGCATCCAGCATGCGGAAGATCACCGCCACCATCAGCGCAGGGCGGATCAAGGGCAGCGTGACCTTGAAGAACACCTTGAACGGGTTGATGCCATCCAGCTTTGCCGCCTCATAGATATCGCGCGGCACCATTTGCAGCCCGGCAAGGATCAGCAGCGCCATGAAGGGCGTGGTTTTCCACACATCCACCATCAGCACGGCATACATCGCCGTGTCGGTGCTGGCGGTCCATGCGATCTTTTGGTCGATCAGACCAAGGCGCAACAGCATGTCATTGATGATTCCGAACTGATCGTTCAGCATCCATGCCCACATCTTGGCCGATACGATGGTGGGGATGGCCCAGGGGATCAGGATCGCGGCGCGCACCAGACCGCGCCCCTTGAATTCGGCATTCAGCACCAGCGCCACGATCAACCCGAGCACAGTTTCAATCAGGACCGAGGTGACGGCAAAGCGCACCGTGTTCCAGACGGCATTCCACCATGCCGGATCCACCAGCGTGCCGCGATAGATCACCTTGCCAGACGACAAGGTGCGCACCGACAGGTAGTTGTCCAATCCGATCCACGTGCCGCCATACAGGTTCGACAGCGTGGTGTCGGTCAGGGAAAACCAGATCGTGCGCAGCAAAGGCCAAGCGGCGACACAGATCAGGGCCAAAAGCATCGGGGCCAGAAACCAGAAGGCGGCGCGTTGGCGCTGCTGCTGAAGGCTAAGGCCCGCCTTGCGCGGGGCGATGGGCGCGGCTGTCATCCGGGGTTCCCTCCCTTGAACCGTCAGAAAAGCGTGCAGAAACAAGCGGGCGGGCGGCGAAAGGCCGCCCGCCCCAAGGGTCAGGCCAACCGGGAGGTTACCAGCCAGACCCCTTGATGTCGGTCAGTTCAACCTCAAGCAATTCAAGGTTTTCGGCGGCGGTGCCATTGCCCGACAGGGTGTTGTGCACAGCCGACCAGAACTTGGACGACACTTCGTTATACTTGCCCTTGGTCGGGGCCGACGGGCGCGGCACGGCTTGCAGGAAAACGTCCTTCCAGCGCGGGATGATCGGCTGCGCGGCGGCGATGTCGGCATCATCATAAAGCGACACGATCGTGGGCAGGTTCGACTCATTGATCGCGCGTTGCTTTTGCGCCTCAGGGCCAGCCAGATACATGGCAAGGCTGATCGCGGCCTCTTGCTTGGTCGAATACTTCGACACCGCGACGTTCCAGCCACCCAGCGTTGCCGCCGACGTCGGGTTGTCGCCGCCGGTCGGCAGCGGGGCGACGTCGAACAGACCCTTCACGGCGCTGTCGTCGCCATTGCCCAGACCGTAGGCATAGGGCCAGTTGCGCATGAACACGGCATTGCCGGTCTGCCAGACGCCACGGGCTTCTTCTTCCTGATAGGCCAGAACCCCATCCGGGGAAATCGTGCCGACCCAGCCCTTGACGGTGTCCAGCGCCTGCACGGCCTTTTCGTTGTTGATGCTGATCGTGCCGTCGGGTTCCACGATCTGGCCGCCGCCAAAGGACTTGACCCATTCCAGCGCGTTGCAGGTCAGGCCTTCATAGGCGTTGCCCTGCCAGACAAAACCCCAGAGGTCAGCCTTGCCTTCGGCGCGTTCGGCATCCTGGATCATCTGCGCGGTGGCGGTCAGCTCTTCCCAGGTCTTGGGAACCGCTGCGCCATGCTTTTCCAGCAGGTCTTTGCGATAATAAAGCGCGGGCGCGTCGGTAAAGATCGGCAGGGCGACCAGTTTGCCGTTCACGGTCTGCGATTCAATGATCGACGGGAAATGCGTCGGGGCGAGGTCTTTGGCCACCTCGGTCAGGTCCACGAAGTGATCGGCCAGTTGCGGCGCCCAGATCACATCGGTCTGGAACAGGTCGATGTCGGACGTGCCAGCGGCCAGCCAAAGGCGATACTGTGCGAACTGGTCGGTGGTCGATGCGGGCATCGGCACCATGGTCACGGTGTTGCCGGTCGCCTCTTCCCACGGCTTGACCAGTGCCTTGAAGTTTTCGACGGCGTTGCCGACGGCACCCGAGACGTAGAACAGTTCCTCGGCCGCGACCGGGGCCGCACCGAACGAGGCCAGCGCGAATGCCGCCACCGTTGACCGCAGGGCTGCGGCCTTCATCGAAAATTCCATGATTTCCTCCGGTTGAAGCGGGGTCGCTTCCTCTCGACCCCTGTCAGTCAGACGTTCCGAAACCCGCTGCTCTTGGTGGCACCGATTATCCGAAGCGCTTCGGAAATGTGCTGCAGCATCACCATTCCGTCAACAGAAATTTTCAAAGGGCTTTGGAAAGCCTGTCTCAGCCCCTCGGCGCGGGCCCGACAGAGCGGCGTTCGACAAAGCGGATATCTCCGATTAGTTGAAGCGCTTCAAGCGGTTGCCCTTCCAATGCGCCAACCAAAAGCCGCGCCATCGGTTCCCAACTGTCTTGCAAGGCGGCTTCCGTCACCGTCAGCGGCGGGTGCATGGCGGCAGTTTCGGGCGCGGGCAGCAGATCGTCATGCGCCACCACCGAAACATCGCCGGGGATGGACAAAGACAGCGCCTCCAGTGCTTCATAAATGCCTTTTGCCAGCAATGAGTTACCAGCGATGAAGGCTGTCGGACGGTTTGTCTGGTTTTCCATGAGGCGGATGGTTTCGACCAGCCCGACCGATTGCCGCATCTCTCCGTTCCTGTGCAAGGCAGGATCGAATCGTTCTCCGACGGCGGCAAGCGCATCGGCATAGCCCCTCATCCGGGCCAAACTGTAGGATCGGCCGTCCATCCCGTTCAGAAACGCGATGCGACGATGGCCAAGCGCCGTCAGATGTTTCGTCAGGCGATGCCCCACGGCATAATTGTCGATGTCGAAATAGGGATAGTCCACCGCTTCGAGGGTTCGGCCATGCAGCACAAAGGGAACTTCTCGCCGTTGCAGGAAGTGGACCCTTGGATCATCAACGCGGGAATCTACGACAACAAAGCCATCCAGCGCTGCGCTATCCACCAGCTTGCGATGCACCGCCACCGGATCATCCCGCTCATCGGCGATGTGCAGCAAGAAGCGGACATCCAACTTACTGAAATTGTGTGATAATCCACTGATCATCTGAACAAACAGCGCGTCATTCGCCGCATGGCTTGGGGCTGGCACCACCAGACCCACCGTCCCGCTGCGCCCCGTCGCCAGCTTGCGCGCCGACAGGTTGGGCTGGTAGCGCAACTGACGCGCGGCGGCCATGACCTTTTCGCGTGTGGCCTCATTCACATCGGAATGGCCGTTCAGCGCACGGCTGATCTGGGTGACGGACAATCCCAGATGGCGACTCAGGTCTTTCAGCGTGGCCAAACTCGCCCCCTTTTTGCCCGGTATGGACATCGTCAACGCCTTTTGATGGCGGTGTTGGCGGCGAAGTCAAGCGGCTTGGACCGAAGCGTTTCGGGGGCGGTTCCATAGCCCCATGGGCGCGTGCAGATTGCGTGTGCCGGTGCAATGCCCCTACAGTCGTCCCAAAGGACAAAAGCCCGATGGGCAAAGGGAGGGGACTATGCCGTTGGTGATCCGTCGCAAGGTGACGTTGGGCGTGGTGATCGGGTCGCGCGCATTTTTCTCGCCCGCGCCCTGTGCAGACGCGCGGCGCGATGTGCTGGCGCAGTTGGAAAAGCTGGGCGTGGACGTCATCACCCTGCCGTTTGAGGCGACGGCGAATGGCGCGGTGCAATCGGTGGCCGATGCCGACCTTTATGCTGCTCACTTCCGCGCCCATGCCGACAGGATCGACGGCTTGGTGATCTGCCTGCCGAACTTTGGCGACGAGATCGCGATTGCAGAACTGGTCAACCGCGCCCGCCTGAACGTGCCGATCCTGCTGCAAGCCAGCAATGATGAGGTGACAAAAGTCTCGGTCAAGGAACGCCGTGATGCGTTCTGCGGCAAGATCAGCGTGACCAACAACTTCTGGCAATATGGCGTGCCCTTCACCGAAACCACGCACCACACCAGCGACACATGGGGCGATGAATTCGCCGCCGACCTTGACCGTTTCGCCCGCACCTGCCGCACCGTGCGCGGCTTGCGCGGCGCACGTCTGGGGGCCATCGGCGCGCGCACCGGCGCATTCCAGACCATGCGCTATTCGGAAAAACTGCTACAGGCGGCGGGGATCACGGTTGTGACCGTTGACCTGTCCGAGATGATGGGGGCCGCCATCGCGATCCGTGACGATGACCCGGCTTTGCAGGCCACCTTGGCGCGGGTGCAGTCCTATGGCATCATCCCGGCGCACATCAAACCCGCCCAAATCGCCAAACAGGCGCGCTGGACCTTGGCCGTCAACCGCTGGATCGAAGACAACGGCTGCGATGCCAGCGCCATCCAGTGCTGGCGGTCTTTGCAGGACAACTTCGGCTGCGCCACTTGTCTGACCATGTCCATGATGGGCGAAGACCTGATGCCAAGCGCGTGCGAGGTCGACATCATGGGTGCCCTGTCGATGTATGCGCTGGCCTTGGCCTCGGGTGCGCCGCCAGCCATCCTCGATTGGAACAACAACTACGCCTATGAGGAAGACATCTGCGTCTGTACCCATTGTGGCAATTACCCGAAATCCTTCATCGGTGACACGCCAGAGGTGGGGGAGTTGGATGTCTTGGGTGAAACCATCGGGCGCGAGAAATGCTTTGGCGCGGTGAAGGGCAAGGTAAAGCCCGGCCCGATGACCTATTTCCGCCTGTCCACCGATGATCGGCGCGGCACGGTGAAGTGCTATCTGGGTGAGGGCGAATTTACCGAACATCCATTCGCCATGGATGGCGGCATCGCTGTCAGCCGCGTGCCGCAACTGCGCAAGTTGTTGCGCTTTGTCACGCAAAACGGCTTTGAACACCATGTCGCCATGGTGCGCGGCCATCACGCCGATGTGGTGAATGAGGCGGTGACGCGCTACCTCGGCTGGCCGATCTACCACCACGGCGCAGAACCAGAGCCGCAGCTTTACATGCCCAACCGTTTCTGAACGAAAGTTCGGTAATAAAGCAAAAAGCCGGGGATGCCCATCATCCCCGGCTTTTCCATGCCCGAACCAAGCCTGAACGCGGTTCAATTCACCAAGGTCGCCTCAGTCGCTGCGCGCAATTCCGCCTCGGTCACGCCATCGGCCAATTCGACGATCTTCAGCCCACCCGGCACCACATCCAGCACGCCCATGTTGCTGATGATGCGGTTGACCACGCCTTGGCCGGTCAGCGGCAGGGTGCAGCGTTTCAGCACCTTGGACTCGCCGTGTTTGGACGTGTGGTCCATCACCACCACCACGCGGCCGACACCCGCCACAAGGTCCATCGCGCCGCCCATGCCCTTGACCAGCTTGCCGGGGATCATCCAGTTCGCCAGATCCCCATTCTCGGCCACCTCCATCGCGCCAAGGATGGCCATGGCGATCTTGCCGCCGCGGATCATCGCGAAAGACTGCGCCGAGTCAAAGAACGCCGTCTGCGGCAGTTCGGTGATGGTCTGCTTGCCCGCGTTGATCAGATCGGCATCCTCTTCGCCCTCAAACGGGAACGGACCCATGCCGAGCATGCCGTTTTCCGATTGCAGCGTGACGTTGACGCCCGCCGGAATGTAATTCGCCACCAGCGTCGGAATGCCGATGCCAAGGTTCACATACCAGCCATCCTGCAATTCCTGCGCGGCGCGGGCGGCCATTTGGTTGCGGTCCCACATCACACAGCCTCCTTCTTGCGAACAGTGCGCTGTTCGATCCGTTTTTCGTGCTGACCTTGCACGATGCGGTGCACATAGATGCCGGGCAGGTGGATGGTGTCGGGGTCCAGCGATCCCAGCGGAACGATTTCCTCCACCTCAACCACGCAAATCTTGCCGCAGGTGGCGGCGGGCGGGTTGAAGTTGCGGGCGGTCTTGCGGAACACGAGGTTGCCTGACGGATCGGCCTTCCACGCCTTGACGATGGACAGATCGGCAATGACGGCGCGTTCAAGGATATAGGTCTTGCCGTCGAAATCCTTGTGTTCTTTGCCCTCGGCGATCACCGTGCCTACGCCGGTGCGGGTGTAGAAACCGGGGATGCCCGCGCCGCCCGCGCGCATGCGTTCGGCCAGGGTGCCTTGGGGGTTGAATTCCAACTCCAACTCACCGCTCAGATATTGGCGCATGAATTCGGCGTTTTCGCCCACATAGGACGAGATCATTTTCTTCACCTGACGGCTTTCCAGCAGCACGCCAAGGCCAAAGCCATCGACGCCCGCGTTGTTGGATGCCACGGTCAAACCTTGCGTTCCGGCCTTGCGAATGGCGGCGATCAAAAGCTCAGGGATGCCGCACAGGCCAAAGCCCCCGCTGGCGATGGTCATGCCGTCAAACAGCACGCCGTCCAATGCCGCATCGGCAGATTCGTAAACTTTCCGCATGTCCCCCGCCTGTCTGTCGGGGCCGGTTCAGCCCCTGTCGGGCATGACTTTCCCCCTTTGCGCGGCGCTGTGCTATCCGTAGGAATACGTATGACCCTACGTAGAGGATGCGATGCGGCGACCCGATGATCTTGCCCAGACCGGCTTTGACCTTGCCCCCGATGCCACACTCGTGCTGGCTGCCCGCGTGATCCTAGGGCCAGTCGATCCGCATGCTTTATCCCGGTCAGACCGACTTCGCCCTGATCGGTGACCGCGCGCGGCGGGCGATGCTGACGGACCCGGTCTATAGCGACGAACGCTTCATGCGGCGCAAGGAGGGCCAAGTGGTCTGGATGGAGGCGCATGGTCAAGCCCTCGACCCCTGCGATCCGCAAAAGCTGGCGGTGTGGTCCTACCGTCCGGCGCGGGTGGCGGCGGCAGGTCCGGCGGACAGCATGACAGCGGCGGAACGGCGGATCGCGGGCTATCTGGTGAACGGCTTTACCAGCAAGGAAATCGCGCAATCGCTGGGCTGTTCGCCGCGCACGATCGAGGCGCACCGCGCCAACATGATCCGCAAGATGGGGGTGCGGAACAGTTTTGACCTTGTCAGCCGCTTGCTGGCGGCCAGTGAAGGGTAAGGGTGGATTTACGCCCCAGTGCTGTTAGCTTTCCCGATATGTATCAGATTCGGGGGTATGAAATGCGGCGCTATTCTTCGGTTCCGTTTTCGGATGTGGCGATCACCGGGGCCTTTTGGTCCGAACGGCTTGAGGTAGTGCTGACCCGCACCATCCCCAGCCAGCATAAGCAGTTGGAGAAATTCAACATGCTTCGGTCGTTGAAACTGCCCAAACCCGTGCCGCCGACCACGATCCCACCGCAAGCCACTGGTTTCACGACGGAAATCTTCTGGGACAGCGATATCGGCAAATGGGTTGAGGCGGCGGCCTATGCCCTGTCGCACCGCCGCGATGCGGGGGTTGAGGGGCAGATTGAATCCATCGTTGATGACCTGGAAAAGGCCCAAGCGCCCGATGGATACCTGAACTGCTGGTATCTGGAGCGCGAGCCGGAAAACCGCTGGACCAATCTGCGCGACAACCACGAACTTTATAACGCTGGTCACCTGCTGGAAGGCGCGGTTGCCTATTTGCGCGCCACCGGGCGGGACCGGATGCTGCGGGTTATGGAACGCTACATCGACCACATTGCCACCGTTTTTGGCCGGGGTCCGGGGCAAAAGCGCGGCTATTGCGGGCATCAGGAAATCGAACTGGCGCTGGTCAAGGCTTTCCATGCCACCGGGCAGCGCAAGTATCTGGACCTTGCCACCTATTTCATCGACGAACGCGGCGCGCAGCCGCATTACTTTGACCTTGAGGCGCAGGCGAGGGGAGAGGCACCGGGCAAATTCCACCAAGGCACGCATGAATATTCCCAATCGCATCTGCCCGTGCGCCAGCAGACCAAGGTGGTCGGCCATGCGGTGCGCGCGATGTACATGTATTCCGCCATGGCCGATCTGGCGGCAGAGCATGGCGACGACAGCCTGAAGCGGGCTTGCGAAGTGCTTTGGCAGGATGTCACCCGCACCCGGATGTATGTGACGGGTGGCTTTGGTCCATCGGCCCGCAACGAAGGCTTCACGCAGGATTATGACCTGCCCAACGACACCGCCTATGCCGAAACCTGTGCCAGCGTGGCGATGGTGTTCTGGGCGGCGCGGATGCTGAACCTTGACCTCGATGGGCAGTATGCGGACCTGTTGGAACTGGCCTTGTATAACAACGCCTTGGCGGGGCTGTCCAAAGACGGCGAGACCTATTTCTACGACAACAAACTGGACAGCGACGGCAGCCATCGCCGCTGGGAATGGCACCCGTGCCCCTGCTGCACGATGAACGTGGCGCGGCTTGTCGCCTCGGTCGGGGGGTATGTCTTTGGGCTCGCCGGGGATGAGGTGGCGCTGCATCTTTACGGCGGGGCTTCCGCGCGGTTGGCGGTGGCGGGAACGGCCGTGCAGATCACCGAAACCTCGGCTTACCCGTGGGATGGCGCGATCCGGGTGACGGTTGATCCTGAAACGCCCGCCGAATTCACCCTGTCGCTGCGCATTCCCTCTTGGTGCCATGACGCCACGCTAGCGATCAACGGCACGCCGACGGCTGTGCAGACCGAACGCGGTTACGCCCGTTTGCGGCGGCAGTGGCAGGCTGGGGATGTGGTGACGCTGACCCTGCCGATGGCGGCGGAACGGCTTTACGCCCACCCGGATGTGAAAGCCGATGTCGGGCGGGTGGCGCTGCGCCGGGGGCCGCTGGTCTATTGTCTGGAAGCGCTGGATCAACCCGCGCCGCTGCACCGAATCCGCCTGCCGCGCGGGGCGGCGCTGACATCGCGTTTCCGGGCGGACTTGCTGGGCGGGGTGGCGGTGGTTGAAGGCGTGGGACGCGCGACCGCAGACCAAGGGTTCGCGGAAACCCTCTACCGCACCGAACCGCCGACAGAGTCAGATGCCCCCCTGACCGCAGTGCCCTATTACATCTGGTGCAATCGCGGGCCGAACCCGATGCAGGTCTGGCTGCGGGAATGACCGAAATGGCGGGCGGTTCAACACCGCCCGCCACCGGAAAGGATCAGGTCAGCGCAACGCGGATGACCTGATAAGAAAACGGCGGCAAGCCCAGCTTAAGCGACCCATCTTCGACAATCGCGCCCGCGCCCTGCTTGGGGGCCACGTTCATCGGATTGACGGCGGTGTTCACGGCATAAAGGTCCGGATGGGTGATGACCTGATGGTCAATCACACGCCCCTGCGCGCCAAAGCCTTGCAGCGACAGCGAAAGATCCAACACCTCAGTCGGGTGGCGGTTGACGGCAAAGAAGCTGACCGTTCCGCCCGCTTCGTCATGCACACCCGAGATGTCCAGATACGGCACATTGTCGGCCACATCGGCATCATAGCCGGGGCAGACCACCGACAGGTTCAGCGCCGTGCCACGCCCGAAGATCGAGGCGAAGTAATAGGGGTAATAGATGGTCTGCCGCCAAGCCGCGCCCATCGGATCGGTCATGATCGGCGCGATCACGTTCACCAACTGCGCGATACAGGCGATTTTGACGCTGTCAGAGCGGCGGATGAACGTGTTCAGGATACAGCCGACCTGCAACACATCCTCAAAGCAGTAGATATCTTCCAGCAGACGCGGCGCATGCGGCCAGCCCTCATTCCCGGCAAGGATAGCGCGGTCCTGTTCGTTCGAATGATACCAGACATTCCATTCATCAAAGCTGATATAGACCTGATGCTTGGACCGCTTGTTCGCCTTGACCAGATTGATCGTCGACTGAACCGTTTCGATGTAGCGGTCCAGCTTGTGGTTCAGCGCCAGATAGTTGCCCGCGTGTTTCGTCCGGTTGGCGAAATACATGTGCAGGCTGATGTGATCGACCGACTCATAGGTGTGTTCCAGCACGATCCGTTCCCATTCGGGATAGGTTTTCATGTCGGAATTCGACGACCCGCAGACGATCAGTTCCAGCGATTTGTCAAAGGCGCGCAGGGCCTTGGCGGTTTCATTCGCGAGACGGCCGTATTCTTCGGCGGTCTTGTGGCCAACCTGCCACGGGCCGTCCATTTCGTTGCCCAGACACCACAGGCGGCAGTCAAAGGGTTCCGCGCGGCCGTTCTTCTTGCGCAGATCGCCCCAATAGCTGCCCGTCGGGCCGTTCACATATTCAACGAAATTCCGCGCCTCATCCAATCCCCGTGAGCCGAGGTTGATCGCCAGCATCATCTGCGTGCCAACCGTATCGCACCAGTCGGCGAATTCATGCACGCCCACTTGGTTCGACTCGGACGTATGCCACGCCAGATCCAGCCGCACCGGGCGCTGGTCGCGCGGGCCGACGCCGTCTTCCCAGTTGTAGGCCGACACGAAGTTGCCGCCCGGATAGCGCACATAAGGAATGTTCAGATCGCGCACCAACTGCGCCACATCGCTCCGCATGCCATTCTTGTCGGCGGTCGGGTGGTCGGGTTCGTAGATGCCGGTATAGATCGCCCGCCCGAGGTGTTCGAGGAACGCCGAATACACCCGGTCATCAATCCGGGCGATGGTATAGTCCTTGTGCGCAATGGCCGTCGCCTTCATCTCGCGTCCCTCCCTGACGGTGCCGCCCGTTGTCTCAGGCGGCATGAGTATCTGGTTTACAGATATACATCAGGAAAATGGGAATTGCGTCAAGGCCAAACGCACGCAGCCCATCACAGGGGTCGTCAGACGGGGGCCGTCACCGATCCGTGGTCAGCCGCATGATGATGTCTTGGTCATAGTTGCCGAACCCACGCCCGAAGATATTGATCCCCCCCGGATGGCGCGCGGAATCCTTGACCCCGATGCGAAAGCGGATCGACTTGTGCGCGCCAAGGTCCAGGTCTTTCAGCGACACGGGCGACATTTTCAGCCCGTCGACAAAGGTGCCCTCCTGCGTCACGCGCACCGATTTCAGCTTGCCATATTGGCTGCCCTTCAGCTTCCACCAATCGGGGGTATAGACTCCGCGCTGATCGCCAAAATCGCCCGGCGATGTCCATGTCCCGATGTCGATCTGGTTGATGGAAAAGGTGATGTCAGACGGCCAATCCGCCGCCGTGCCCGGCACTTCGGATGACAGTTCCATCGAAAACTCGACGGCATTCACCTGCGTATTCAGAAGCTTGGTGTTGTTGGGGAACTTGTATTCCACATAGCCGCGCGTGAACCAGATCAGCCCCGCCGTCATCCGCCCCGGATCAAGAAAGGTGTCCGGCACATCCAGAAGCCCGATGATCCCGGCGGTCGAACACAGACCGCAGGGCGCCGTCACCTCGCAGCTTGTGTACAGGCCCAAGGGCATCGCCACCTCGATCACATTGTCCTTGGTGGCGGTGTTGTCCTTCTTGAACATCACCAACACCTCTTCGAACAAGGGGTGGCAAATCTTCTGGTTGCCCTTCTTGGCACGCTGGGTCTCGGTGCGGATCAGGCCCGCATCCTCCAGCGATTGGACATTGGCGGAGATGCTGGACTGCGGCATCTCCATCGCCGCTGCCACGGCGTTGACGTTCATCGGCCCTTGTTGATGCAGTAATTTCAGAATGCCGATCCGCACCGGGGATGCCAAGGCTTTCAGGGTTTCAATCCCCTCTTCGGGATCGACGATCAGGAAGTTGCGGCTCATCCAGCGGCCTTTCGGTTCAATCCGCCCTCTGTATCAGCTTTTCGGGTTTGGTCAAATCTGGCGTGCCACGGCGGACCTTCACCGCCTCGGCCCGGTGATCGAGGCGCGTTCCACCAACTCGCAATCCAGCTTCATCCGCAGCGGTGCTGTGGGGGCAGGGGACAACAACCGATCCACCGCCCAGCGGGCCATTTCATCATGCGGCAGGACCATCGTGGTCAGCGGTGGTTGCAGGGTGGCCGCGATGTCGTCGTTGTCAAAGCCGATCACGGACAGATCGTCGGGCAGGCGCAACCCGCGCTCCGCCGCCGCTTCATAGACCCCCAGCGCGACGCGGTCGTTGAAGCAAAAGATTGCGGTCGGCGGGTTTGGTTGCGAAAGCAGCGCAAGGGCCGATGCCCGCCCCGATGCCGCTGTCCATGCCGGGGTCGCCAAAAGCGACGGATCAAAGGGCACATCCGCACTCGCCAAGGCGCGGCGATAGCCCAAGGCGCGGTCGCGCGCGGCCTCTCCCCAATCCTCGCCGGGGATATGGGCGATGCGGCGATGGCCTGCGCGGATCAGCGCGGTCGTTGCGGCAAATCCCGCCAGCACATCCCCCGGTACAACAGATGCCAAAGGGCTGCGCGCGGCGTGGCAATTCAGCAGCACGGCGGGCAGACCGTCCAAGGCGGCAGGCGGCTGCACCGCCCGCGTCACAAGGCTGGCATAGATCACCCCCGCCAGCCGTGTGGCGCGCAGACTGGCCAGCGCCGCCGCCTCCACCATCGGATCGCCGCCGGTGCAGCAGACCAGCACCAGCGCCCCTTGGGTAGCGGCCTCAAGCCGGGCACCTTCGATGAACGGGGGTGCAAAGGGGGTTGTCACCACCTCATCAATCAGCAGACCGATCACCGGCGCGCCGCCCTGTTGCACCGATGCCTTGCGGGTGTAGCCCAGTTCCGCCGCAACACCCTGCACCCGCTGCCGCGTGGCTTCGGCAATCCGCGCATTGGCGACACCGTTCAGGACCAGCGACACCGTCGCCTGCGACACCCCCGCCCGCTGGGCAATATCGGACAAGGTCGCGCGTTTGGTCATCCGGTCCTGTCCCGTGCGACCCGCCCCTTGCGAATCATCTTACCGGATTAAACGGGATCGGCTACTCCTGCCAATGATAAAACTTTAGCAAAACCTTCAGCAGGGACGATCATGCAAGAGCAGACGGTGACGGGCGCGCGGCAAATGATGTCTTTGGATGGCGCATGGGACTTCCGGCATCAGGATGGCCCGTGGCGGGTCGCCACCGTGCCGGGGCCGTGGCAGGCAGAGTTTGCGGACCTGCGCCACAGCTCTGGCCGCGCGGTCTATCGCCGCCGTTTTTCGGTGCCGGATCATGCGCCGGGCACCGAAATCGTGCTGCACTTCGGCGCGGTCTTTTACTTCGCCACCGTCCGTGTGAATGGCATCGAGGTCGGCAAAAACGACAACGGCTGGCTGCCCTTTGACTGCGTGATCCCCCCCGCCCTCCTGCGGTCGGAAAATGAGGTGACGGTGGATTGCCTTCTGCCCGATGGCGATCCGGCCACCAGTCCCGACGCGCCCTTTGCCGAAATCCCGCATGGCAAGCAAAGCTGGTATGGCCCGACCGGCGGCATCTGGCAAAGCGTGGCGCTTGAGTTGCGCCACCCCTGCCACCTGACCCATGCCGCCATCGCGGCTGATCCCTCGGGGCGCGTCGGCGTCACGCTGCACCTGTCGCAACCTTCCGACATCCGCCTGACGGTGATTGACCCCACTGGCGCGCGCGTGCTGCACCACGACCTGACGGCATCCGACACCACCATCACGGCCACGCTGACCGTGGACACCCCGCGCCTTTGGGGGCCGGATCACCCTGACCTCTACCGCCTGCGGGTGGAAATCGTCCGTGGCGCCGTGCTGGACCGGACAGAGCACAGCTTTGGCTTCCGCCACTTTGAAGCCCGCGACGGCAAGTTCTTCCTGAACGGCGCACCGTTCTACATGCGGGCTGCGCTGGATCAGGATTACTACCCCGAAGGCATCTGCACCCCGCCCTCGATGGCCTATATCGAAGACCAGTTCCGCAAGGCGCGCGAGTTGGGCCTGAACATGCTGCGGACCCATATAAAAATCCCCGACCCGCGTTATTACGACGCCGCAGACCGGATGGGCCTGCTGATCTGGACCGAAATCCCCAACGTCGCCACCTTCACCGATGCCTCGGCAAGCCGGATGAAAGCGATGATGGAGGGGATCATCGCCCGCGACGGCAATCACCCCAGCATCGTGATCTGGACCCTGATCAACGAGGATTGGGGCACACGCCTGTGCGAAGACCCCGCGCATCGGGCGTGGCTGGCGGCAACCTATGACTGGCTGAAACAGCGCGATCCGGGGCGGCTGGTGGTGGACAACTCCCCCTGCCACGGCAACTTCCATGTGAAAACCGATATCGACGATTTCCACTATTACCGCTCCGTCCCCGAACGGCGGGCCGAATGGGATGCGCTGACGGCGGAATTCGCAGGCCGCGCGGATTGGACATTCTCGCCCTTTGGCGACGGGCAAAGGCGCGGCGATGAGCCCTTGGTCGTGTCCGAATTCGGGGTCTGGGGTCTGCCCCACCCCGATCAGGTGCGGATCAATGCGGCAGAGCCATGGTGGATGGAAACCGGCGGCGCATGGGGCGACGGCGCGGCCTATCCGCATGGTGTGCAGGACCGTTTCGCGCAGATGCGGCTGGAACGGGTGTTCGGCAGCTTTGACGGCTTTGTCGCCGCCGTGCAGGGCTACCAATTCGCCAACCTGAAATATGAGATCGAGTCGATGCGCTCTCACGCGCCGATTCAGGGCTATGTCATCACCGAGTTTACCGATGTTCATTGGGAGTCTAACGGACTTCTCGATATGAACCGCAATCCCCGGTCGTTCCATGACCAGTTCGGCACCATCAACGCCGATGTGGTCATCGTCCCGCAGATTGACAGCTATGCCGGTTGGGCCGGGGATGTGTTTGAAATCGGCCTGTCGGTGGCGACGGGGGGGCAGGCGCTGCCTGCCGCTGACCTGCATTGGACCTTTGCCGATGCCAGCGGGGTTTGCCCCGTTGCCGCGACGCCCGCGCTCGCCGTGGCCCGGACCGAAGGGATTCGCCTGCGCCTGCCGGACAATGGCGCGAACCGGATGCTGGTGCTGGACCTGTGCCTGATGGCGGGCGGTCAGGTGCTGGCAACCAACCGGGTTGAATTCGCGCTTTATCATCGCCCGTCTCTGGCCGGGATGCCGACAGTGGGCAGTGCCGATCCCGCGCTGGCCGCCGATCTGGCGGCGCTGGGTCTGACGGTGCTGCCCCCGGAAAAGGCAGATGTCACCGTGGCCCATGCGCTGGACGGGCAAGACATCGCCCGGATGCAGGGCGGCGCGAAATACCTTTTGATTGCAGATGGTTCCGGCGGTCTGCGCCTGCGGACAGATATGCCGCCGCGCGACCAACCCTTTATCCCGATTGTCGATGACATCCCCGGCCTGCCCATCAGCCAAGAGGGGCAGGTGCCAAATATGGTATTGCACCCCCGCCAAGGCACGATCTGGCGCGGCGACTGGATTGCCGGGTTTTCGTGGATCAGGCGCGCGGGCGTGTTTGCCGACATTCCGGGCGGCCCCTTGGTCGACCTGTCCTTTGACCGGGTGATTCCCCACCATGTGCTGACCGGATTCCGCACATGGGAATATGGTGGGCCGGTGCATGCGGGGCTGGTGGTCGGCTGGTGCCAGAAACCTGCTGCGCTGATCGCCGAACGGGCCGTGGGGCGCGGCCATCTGGTCGCCACCACCTTCCGTCTGCGGGCGGATGCACCGGGCCTTGATCCTGTTGCCACGGCTTTGACCCATGCAATGCTGCGTCTGGCCGGAAATGGCGGAGGCGCATAGACCCCGCGCAATCATGGTATCGCACAAACCGATACATATCTGAAAATCGGTTGACACAAGGGCGGCTGGCTCATTAGCCTTTGACCCAAGCGGACGGATTGCGATCAGCGGCAGGAGGAGGCTGCGGATCGCGCGAAAATCACCCGCCGACGAAGGACAGACCCGGATGCGCCGCCGGGTCACCACCGACAAATGAGGGCGCAACTGGGCCGAAACGGCCCGCGACATGGGAGGTCTATGGATGAAACGCCTGTTCAGTGCGGCCGTTCTGGCTGCTGTATTTGCTTCTCCGATGGCGATGGCCAAGGAGACGGTTGTGTGGTGGGACTTCCTCGGCGGCGGTGACGGCGTCCGGATGAAGAAGCTCATCGAAGACTTCAACGCCGCGCATGCCGACACCATCGAAATTCAGGCGACGACGCTGGATTGGGGTGTGCCCTTTTACACCAAGGTGCAAACCTCTGCCGCCGTGGGCGAAGGCCCGGACGTGATGACCTATCACGCCTCGCGCATTCCGCTGGCCGTCAGCCAAAGCACCCTGACCGAAATCACGCCTGACGACATGGCGGCGATGGGCCTCAGCGCCGACAGCTTTGCCAAGGAAACCTGGGATGCGGTCAACGTCGATGGCAAGCAATATGCCGTGCCCTTCGATACGCACCCCATCGTGCTGTATTACAACAAGGACTTGCTGGAAAAGTCGGGTCTGATCGGGGCTGATGGCCTGCCCGCTGGCTTGGACGGCAAGGACAACTTCACCGCCGCACTGCAAAAGCTGAAGGATGACGGCAACGAATGGTCCATCGTGCAGGTGACCGCTGACGGCGGCTTTGCCTTCCGCACGATCTATTCGCTGCTCTGCCAGCAGAACGGCAGCATCGGCGGCGATGGCGCGTGGTTCCCCGATGACAACGCCGACAAACTGGCCAATGCCGTGCAGGTCATTTCGGATTGGGTCGGCGCGGGCTTCAACCCCAGCTACACCGACTATCCGTCGACCGTGGCGCTGTTCACCTCGGGCGCGTCGCCCTTCATGATCAACGGCGTGTGGGAAGTCCCGACCATGGTTGACCTGCAATCGCAGGGCAAACTGTTCAACTGGGGTGCCATCGAACTGCCGGTGCTGTTCGACAAGCCCTGCACCTATGCAGACAGCCACTCTTTCGCCATCCCGAACAACGCGGGCAAACCTGCGACCCCGGAAAAGCATGCGGCCGTGCTTGAGGTCATCAAGTATATGTCCGACAACTCGCTCTTCTGGGCGACGGCGGGTCACGTTCCGGCCAACGTGGCTGTGACCGAAACCGCCGAATACAAGGCGATGCAGCCGCAGGCGACCTATGCCAAGCTGACCGCCAATCAGGTGTTCGACCCCAAGTCGGTGCATGCCGGTGTGGCCTCTGCCCTGTTTGACTCGGCAGGCAACGCCTTTACCGCAGCGATCAACGGCGAAACCGATCCCGCCACTGCCGTTGCGGAAATGAAAGCCACCATGGACGCGCTGCAATAACGCGCATCTTTTGGCGGGCCTTGACCCCAAGGCCCGCCAATCTGCGCCCGCCAATCTGCGCCCGCCGAACCGCATCCGACAATTCGCACCGACCGGAGGCCACATGCTCAGGAACCGTCGCAGCGACCTTGTCGTCGCCTATCTGCTGACCGCCCCTTTCATCCTTGTCTACGCATGGCTGTTCGTCTGGCCGGTGGTGCAGATGGTGATGCTGACCTTTACCGACGCGCCACTGATCGGCGACGGCAAAGCGGTTGGTTTCGCCAATTACGAACGGATGTTCAAAGACCCGGTGTTCTTCAAGGCGATCTGGAACACCTCGTATTTCGTCCTCTTGACCGTGATCCCCGGCACCGCTGTCGCCCTTGGCATCGCGCTGATGGTGTCGCGTCTGGGGGGATGGCTGCAAAGCGCGGTGCTGGCGGCGTTCTTCCTGCCCTATATCCTGCCGGTCACCGTGGTCTATGTGATCTGGGATTGGCTGACCAACGTGCAATTCGGGATGCTGCAAAGCGTGCTGGAATGGGTGACAGGCCGCCCCGTCAACCTGTGGCGCGCGATCCCGTGGTTCATGCCCAGCGTGGCGGTCATCACCATCTGGTGGACCAACGGCTTTTCGATCCTGCTGTTTCTGGCAGGCTTGCGGAACATCCCCAAAGACCTCTATGAGGCGGCGGCTTTGGACGGTGCCACCCGCTGGCAGATGTTCAGCCGCATCACCTGGCCCCTGATCTGGCCGATCACCGTGCTGTGCCTGACGATCCAACTGATCCTGCAACTGAAGATCTTCGATCAGGTCTATCTCTTTGCAACCGGCGGGCGCACGCAGGCGACGATGGTGCTGGTCCAGTATATTTACGAACAGGCATTCCAAAAGAACGCCAGCGGCTATGCGGCAACGATTGCGCTGGCCTTGTTCGTGATCGTCGTCGTGTTCTCTGTCCTGCAATTCCAACTTCTTCGCATCCGGGGGCAGAAATGAGCGGCGATCCCACCACCCGCGACACCTCGCAATCCACGGCGCTGTCACATCTGACACGCTCTCCGGCGGGGATACTCCTGACCCTGCTGACGCTGATCTGCGCCGCGATCTGGTTCTTTCCGATCTACTGGGCCATCATCACCAGCCTGCGCAGCGATCAGGCCACGGTTCAGGAATTCGGGATGCTGCCGACCGAGCCGACGCTCAGCGGCTATATCTTCGCCATCGTCAATTCCGAACTGCCGATCTGGTATCTGAACTCCACCATCGTGTCGGTCAGCGTCACCGTTCTGGTGGTGTTCATGTCCGCCTGCACCGGCTTTGCCATCTCGCAACTCAGGTTTCCGGGGCGGATGGTGCTATGGTGGACGATCCTTACCAGCTTCATGGTGCCGATCACGGCGCTGATCGTGAACCACTTCATCATCATCGCCGGGGTCAAACTGCTGAACACCCATATCGGGATGATCCTGCCGATGCTCCTTAGCCCCGTCACGGTCATCGTCTACAAGCAATTCTTCGACGGCCTGCCCAAGGAATTCCGCGAGGCGGCGGTGATGGACGGCGCAACCGAACTCCAAGTGTTCCTGCGGGTGTTCCTCCCGATGAACTGGGGGGTGACCACCGCGCTGGCCATCATCACCTTCATCGGCGCGTGGAACAGCTTCCTGTGGCCGTTCCTCGTGGCGCAGGATGAGAAGATGATGACCGTCACCGTCGGTGTCTCTGCGGTGCAGGATGCATACGGCGTGGCCTATGGCCGCGTGCTGGCCGGGGCGGTGCTGGCCTCCTTGCCGGTGGCGCTGGCCTATCTGTTCTTTCAACGCCGCGTCACGCAGGCAATCACTCTTTCTGCTGGGATCAAGGGATAGTCATGGCGTCTGTAGAGCTTTCTCAACTGACCAAGCGGTTCGGCGGGTTAGAGGTCATCAGCGGTCTGAACCTGTCGGTCGAGGACGGGTCGTTCTGCGCCCTTCTCGGCCCCTCAGGCTGCGGCAAATCCACGCTTTTGCGAATGGTGGCGGGGCTGGAAACGGTGACCAGCGGCACGGTGCGCATCGGCGACCGTGACGTGACCAGCACGGAACCCAAAAGCCGCGGCGTGGCGATGGTGTTCCAATCCTACGCCCTTTATCCGCACCTGACGGTGGCCGAAAACATCGCCTTCAGCTTGTCTTTGGCCGGGGTGTCCAAGGCGAAGAAAACCGAACATGTCGCCCGCGTTGCCGCCATGCTGCGCCTTGAACCGCTGCTGGAACGCAAACCTGCCCAACTGTCCGGCGGTCAGCGCCAGCGTGTTGCCATCGGTCGCGCCTTGGTGCGCGATCCGTCGGTGTTCCTGTTCGATGAACCCTTGTCGAACCTTGACGCCCTTCTGCGCGTGCAGATGCGTCTGGAACTGGCCAAACTGCACAATGACCTGAAAACCACGATGATCTACGTGACCCATGATCAGGTTGAGGCCATGACCTTGGCCGACAAGATCGTGGTCTTGGACAAGGGCGTGATCTCTCAGGCTGGGTCCCCGTGGGAGCTTTACAATCGCCCCGCCAACCGCTTTGTCGCGGGCTTCATCGGCTCGCCGGGGATGAATTTCCTGAAAGGGCAGGCGCGGCACACGGGCGACGGTGTCAGCGTCACCTTGCAAGGCGGCATCACCCTGACCCTGCCGCCCCGCGCCGTTGCCGCTTTCACAGGCGAACGCAGTGTGGAAATCGGTATCCGCCCGGAACATGTGACGCTCGCCAGTGGTTCGGATGCACAGATCAGTGGCAAGGCATCAGTCGTGGAATATCTGGGCAACACATCCTTCGCCTATGTCGACACAGCCCAAGGGTCCATCATCGTGCAGGCAGACGGCGCCACCCGGATCAATGCGGGCGATACGGTTGGACTGGCCCTGACCACGGCAGAGGCCCATATCTTTGACGACACCGGCCAAGCCTGGCCGCATCTCTGACATCAGGACAGTTTCATGCAGTATCGTCGTCTCGGCAAATCCGGCCTTCAGGTCAGCGCCTTTTCCTTCGGGTCTTGGGTGACCTTCGCCAAGCAGGTCGACATTGCCCCCGCCAAGGAGATGATGCAGGCCGCCTATGACGCGGGCATCAATTTCTTTGACAACGCCGAAGGCTATGAACAGGGCCGCTCTGAACTGGTCATGGGCCAAGCGATTGATGAATTGGGCTGGGGCCGGGACAGCTATATCGTCTCGTCCAAGGTGTTCTGGGGTGGCACAAAACCCACCCAGCGCGGCCTGTCGGCCAAGCATGTCACCGACGCCTGCCATGCCGCGCTGAAACGGCTTCGGGTGGATTATCTGGACCTCTACTTCTGCCATCGCCCCGATGTGGACACGCCCATCGAAGAAACCGTCCGCGCGATGCACAACCTGATCACTCAAGGCAAGGTGCTGTACTGGGGCACTAGCGAATGGTCGGCGCAGCAGATCACCGAAGCCCACGCCATCGCCGCCCGCTGGGGCCTGACCCCGCCGACGATGGAGCAGCCGCAGTATAACCTGTTCGAACGCCAAAAGGTCGAAGGCGACTACGCCCCGATCTATGACACCTTCGGTCTGGGCACCACGATCTGGTCGCCCCTCGCCTCGGGTCTGCTGACGGGCAAATACAACGACGGCATCCCGCAAGACGCCCGCGCGGCGCTGCCGGGATACGAATGGCTGCGCGACATTTTTACCGGCACCGAAGGACAGGCCCGCATCGCCAAGGTGCGCGACCTAGCCGCATTGGCCGGACGGATCGGCATGCCGCTGCATCACATGGCGCTGGCGTGGTGCCTGACCAATCCCCGCGTCTCCACCGTGATCCTTGGCGCATCCCGCCTGTCGCAACTGACGGACAACCTTGCCGCGCTGGACCGTGTCGCCGACCTGACCCCCGATGTGCTGGCCGAGGTTGAGGCGATCATGGCGAACAAACCCGCCGCCCCGCAACGGTTCTGATGTTTCTGTCGCGCCTCCTGCGCCCCGATGGCCGCCCGGCGATCATCCTGCGTCAGGGGCGCGAGGCTGCGATGCTGAAAGCCGCGCCGGATGATCCGATGCCCTTGACCGGCATCGGGGTCGGGCAGGGCTTGGCCGACATCATCCTGCGGCGCGGTCTGGGTGATCCGGTCGACGTCGAGGATTTGTCGGCCCAAGGTCGGCTCTTGCTGCCGGTCTGGGCCGCGCAGACCGTGCATCTGCCGCTGGGTGTCGCCGAAGCCCCCTTGCCTGTGGTGCACCTGCGCCCCGGTCAGCCCTTTCAGACTGCGCCGAGCTTTACGCTTGAAGGCGGGATTGCCGCACTGGTTGCGGCAGGTGGGGCAGGGGCCGTGCTGGGCTGGGTGCAATACCACCTTGTCACCTGCGCCGCGCTTGGGCAGCGGCAACTGTCCTTCGGGCCGGAACTGGTGGTCAGCGCTGACAGCCCCACGGGCGGCGGAACGGGTGGCTTGTTTGCCGCCGATGGCAGCCAGCGCAGCTTTCCCTTGCCGCAGGTCGGGCGGGGCGATGATGGCGCGGTCGCCGACCTGCCCCCCGATACGCTGATGCTGCGCCGCCTGTCGCGCTGGTTGATCCGCCCGGCCTCTGCCCAAGGTCTTGTCGCGCTGGAAAGTCGCCATGTCGGCGCGGGATTGCCACTGCGCAATCCGCTACAGGCTGTCAATGGTCAGCACATCCAGCCCATGTCGGCCATCACGGGCCAGGTGTGACCTCAGCGCCGGGCCAGCAGCTTCAGCCCCAGCCACAGGATCAGCAGCGCGGCGATCAGCCCCGTGGTATCGCCGATCAGGATCACAAGTCCTTCGGCCGGGCTCAGCCCGTATGCCAGTCGCAACGCAATCAGATTAAAGACCGAGGCCGCCACCCCCACCGCCATCAACAGCGGCACCCGCAGCATGCCCACCCTCAACTCCGCCGCGCCACCGATCCGCCGCCCGATGGCAAAGGCCAGCGGTGCCGCCACGAGGCTGGCCGCCGAGCCGAACAGAATGTCGGCATCAAAGGCCCGCGCCCCGGCGAAATGCAGATTGCACAGCAGCGCCCCCGGCAGCAGGAACAGCACCGACCGCCAGCCATAAAGCCAGGCCGTCAACACCCGCACCCCATGCGGCAGGAACAGAAAGCTCATGACCGTGGCAGGCAGCAGCGCCTGTTGCAGCGGCAAGACGACCGTCGCCATCAGGAAATAAGCCCAGACGTACAGCGCAGAAATCGCAAGGCACAGACAAAGCTGCCGTGGCAGTCCGGGAAGCGGCGAACCCCTTTCGCCGTCACTGGGTCCGGTCATGGGCACTTGTCTGCATGCCATGACCTTCGCGTCGTTCCAGTTCGGATTGGAACAGGGATTTCAACGCGCGGATGGCCTGTGCCGCTTCGGCATAATCTTCATCCGCCGAGGTTTGCGTCGTGCCGGGGCGCGGGCCAAACCATTCAGTCATGAGAATTCGGATTCTTGCGCTGTCCACGACAGATGCCCCATACCAAAGCATATGCAGATTAGTTGAGATGTCCCGGACGGAACAGACATATTTTCGGCAGGCGCAAAAAGACAAAAGTATCGGAATGACATTCCATCCGCACACGTCCCGCAGCAAGCCCGCCGCGTGGAGCGTGCCCGCCGCCACAGCCTGATGGCATGACGGCGGGTTTGGCCTTACACTTCGGGACGGAACAGATGCGCGGTGGCGGGGTCGAAATCCAGATCGCCGGCCGCCCCCAATGGGAACACCCGGTCCTGCGACAGCGCCGCGATCAACGGTTTTCCGTCCTTCAGCGTCACCTCAACCACGGTTTCCGCGCCCAAGCGTTCGGTCAGGGCCACCGCGCCATGCAACCGCCCCGCGCCTTCGGCCACCGACAGGTATTGCGGGCGCAGGCCAAGGATTGCCTTTTCCCCCACCGTGAACGGCCCCCGCGCGGCAGAGACTTCCACCGGGTCCAGTGCCGCATTGCTGACCAGCGCCTTGGTCCCGTTCACCGCCTGCACTGTCACGTCGATAAAATTCATCGACGGCGCCCCAAGGAAGCCCGCGACAAACAGGTTGGCCGGGTTGTGATACAACTCCATCGGTGCGCCGATCTGCATCACCTTGCCGTCCTTCAGCACCACGATCTTGTCGGCCAGGGTCATCGCCTCGACCTGATCATGGGTCACATAGATCATCGTCGCACCAAGCTGGTTGTGCAGCTTGCCGATCTCCATCCGCATGTCCATCCGCAGCGCGGCGTCAAGGTTCGACAGCGGCTCGTCGAACAGGAACACCTGCGGTTTGCGCACAATCGCGCGCCCGATGGCGACCCGCTGGCGCTGCCCGCCGGAAAGCTGGCTGGGGCGGCGGTCCAACAGATGTTCCATTTGCAGGATACGCGCAGCCTCGGCCACCTTGGCATCCTTTTCCGCCTTGGAGGCACCCGCGATGGTCAGCCCGAAAGCCACGTTTTCACGCACCGTCATATGCGGGAAGATGGCGTAAGACTGGAACACCATCGCCACGCCCCGTTCGGCGGGCGGCAATTCATTCACCACCTTGTCGCCAATCGTCATCTGACCCGAGGTGATGTCTTCAAGCCCCGCGATCATCCGCAGCAGGGTGGATTTGCCACAGCCCGACGGCCCGACGAAAACGCAGAATTCGCCGTCCTCCACCTCGATATCCACGCCCTTGATGACATGGGCATTGCCGTAGCATTTCTTGACGTCTTTCAGGGAAATGCGCGCCATGACCTACTCCGCCGCCTGTGCCAGTTGCTGCACCGTCAGCAGCCCGTCCGCGCCTACGATCACGGGTTCGGGGTTCATGACATAGCCGCCGAACACATCCTTGCCGCCATCGGCAAAGCCCATGATCACCAGCCCCTGCGGTCCATCGACAATCCGCGCAGCATAGCGGCGGCAGGGTTCGGCCCCATCAAGGAACGGCCCCGGCGCAATGCGCCACGGCCCGCGCGGATGATCGGCCATCAGGTAATGCGTGCCGGTCACCGGCATTTCCGGATTGTCACGGCGGTATTGGTCTGACCAATGCGTGCCCGAGGTGCAGAACAGGCAATACCAATGCTTGCCCACCTGAAACACCTGCGGCACCTCAAGCTGGCCAAAACCGCCATGGAACACCGGGGGCTGCAATTCCCATGTCACCAGATCGGCCGATGTGGCAAAGCCGATGGCCCCACCCGCATTCGGTTCCGGCACACCCGGAACGCGGGCGGTGAAATACATCAGCCAGCCCTTGCCATCCGGGTCACGCATCACCCACGGGTCGCGCATGGCGCGGTCGTGCCAATGGCCGATGGCATGGTCTTTTTCATAGCAATCGGCATTCGGTCCGGTCAGGTCCAGCGCCAGCCCGTCGCCCACCCGTTCCCAATTGTGCAGGTCGGTCGATGTCGCATGCCCGACGCGCTGATACATCGACGCCTCAGCCAAAGTGGTCCCGGTATAGAACAGATGCCACAGCCCGGTGTCATCCTGCACGACGGACCCCGTCCACGTGGTGCTGTCATCCCAAGCCGCGCCATTGCGCTGGGGTTCAAACGTGGTGCCAAGGTCGGTCCAGTTGACCAGATCCTTTGACGTGGCATGGCGCTGCGTGGCCTTCAGGTGCCGCGCGTCCGGATCGATCAGCGATTTCGGCGCTTGCAGGAAATAGCCGTGATAGGTGTCGCCATCCTTGGCGTACCAGCTATCCCAGAACCACAGGTCGGAATGTTTGAAGGACATGATGCGACTCCTCAGCCCTTCACGCCGGTCGAGGCTATCGACGCGATAAAGGCTTTTTGCAGGTAAAGATAAAAGGCAAGCACGGGGACGGTGATCATACTCAGGTAGGCCATGACCTCGCCCCATGCGACATTGAGTTGGAAGAAGTATTGCAGGCCGACCATGACCGGGCGGTAGCCTTCTTCCTGCGTGACCATCAGCGGCCAGAGGTATTGGTTGTACATGACCAGAAATTTCAGGATCGCCGCCGTGGCAAGGATCGGCCCCGACAGTGGCATCACGATCCGGCGGTAGATCTGGCCCCAGCTTGCGCCTTCGACCCGCGCCGCCTCGATCAACTCGCCGGGCAGGTCTTTGAAATACTGCACGAACAGGAACACCGTCAGCCCATCCGCGACAAAGGGAATGATCTGGACGTGATAGCTGTTCAGCCAGCCCCACGTGATCCCCTCGGTCCCGATCCACGGCAGATGCGCCACCATCAAGAGCATCGGAATGGCGATGGTTTCAAACGGCAGGATCAGCGTGGCCAGCAGGATCGACAGCAGAACGCCGCGCCCCTTCCAGTTCACAAAGACAAAGGCAAACCCGGCGGCAGAGCAGATCAGAAGCGACAAAAGCACCGTCACCCCGGTTACAAGCACCGAGTTGAACACAAAGGTCGCCACCGGCGCGCGTTGAAAAGCGGCGGTGTAGTTGTCCAGACTGATGTCGCCCACCGGCAGGAACGCCCGCAGATTGCCGGAATCCTGCAACAGTTGCTGATCGGGCTTCAGGCTGGACATCACCATGAACACCAGCGGAAAGACAAAGATCACGGCGATCAGCCCCAGCACCGCATAGCGGGTGGCCAGACGCAGGCCGCGATTGTCGGCGGAAATCAGGGCCATCAGCTTTTCTCCCGTGTCAGCCAGCGTTGGATCAGCGAGATCGACAGCACGATCACGAACAGGATCACCGAAATCGCCGACCCGCCCGAGATGTCCTGCTTGCCATAGCCCCGCTCAATCGCCTGAAAGACGATGGTCTGCGTGCTGTCCAGCGGCCCGCCATTGGTCATCACGTCAATCTGCGCGAACAGGCCAAAGGCTTGCATTGTAATGACGATCAGGATCAGCACGGCGGTATTCCGCAGCCCCGGCCATGTGATATAGCGAAACACCTGCCATTTTGAGGCCCCCTCGATCGCCGCCGCTTCATAGAGCGTGGGGCTGATGGTTTGCAGACCAGACAGCCAGATCACCATGTGGAACCCCACCGCCTGCCAGATCGACATGGCGATGATCGATCCCAGCGCGGTGGACGGATTGCCCAGCCAATCGACCGGCGGGATCAGGCCAAAGGATATCGTGCCCAACAGGTTATTGAGCAACCCCGATTGCCCGTCATAGATCAAGCGCCACAAAAGCGAGACGACGACAATCGACACCACGACCGGCATGAAATAAATCGCCCGGAACACGTTGATGCCGCGCAGGCGTTGGTTGATCAACAGCGCCAACCCCAGCGCCAAGCCAGCCTGAACGGGGGCCACGACCAGCACAAAGATAAACGTGTTCACAATCGCCTTCATGAACACCACATCGCGCGCCAGCACATAGGTCCGGCTGTCCCCGCCCGTGGAAAAGCTGAACCACTCCCGCATCCCCGCCAGATCGGGGCGGTCGGGATTGTTGCGCGTCAGGCTGCGCAGCGACGGATATTCCGGTTCGCCATCCTTCATCACCACCGCGCCCGCCTCATCACGCACGGGGTCCAGCGTCAGGGTCGTCACACCCAGCAACTGGCGATAATTGGCCAGCCCGGTGAATTCGGTCGGATTGGGCGACACCAGCCTTTGGTTGGTGAACGAAAACCCAATCGCCAGAAAGAACGGCAGGATCACGAACCCCGCGATCAGCAGAACTGCAGGCCCGGCCATAAGCCAGCCCGTCCGGTTGGATACGGTGAACTTGGACGCCATCGTCGCCTCGTTTCAAAGCCATGATAAGGGGCGGGCAGGGTCGCCCCCACCCGCAAGGTTCCGCAAGGAACCGACCCCGGCAGTCACCCGCCGGGGCCAAAGCGATCAGTGGCCGTAGCCGCCGTTCTTTTCGATGTCGGCGTTGATCTCATCCGCCGCCGCATCCAGCGTTGCTGCAACGTCAGCCCCATTGGCGATGTCGGCCAGCGCCTTTTCAAACACCTTGGCCTGCACGACGTAACCCGGGGTCACCGGACGCACCAGCGCCGTCTTGGCCGAGTATTCGACGAACACCGACAGCGGGCCACCGGCCTTGTAGTTGTCCACCATTTCCGCCGCAGTGGGCGTCGCCGGGATCAGACCGATGCCGTTCGAGAAGGCGGCCAGATACTTGTCCTGCAACGCAAACTCGATGAACGCCGCAGCGCCCTGCGGGTTCTTCGACGTGGCCGACACACCAAACTGCCAGCTTGCCGCCCCGATCTTCGGACCAGCACCCAGATCAGGCGCGGGCAGGAACACGGTGTCCGGGAAGGCCGCCAGCGCGCCAAGGGCCGCCCAGTTGCCGTTCCACGAGAAGGCGTATTTGCCAGCCGCAAAGCCGCCGTCACGATCCGCCGGGTCTTGGGTCGCTTGGGCGTAGCCGTTCTTGAACAGACCCTGCCACCATTCGCCGAACGCCATCGCGGCATCACCGTTCAAAGCGCCTTCAGCGGTTTTATAGGTGGTGCGGTCCACGATGTCGCCACCGAAGGATTGCAGGAACGGCGAGAAGGCATAGGGATACCATTCACCGGTCCAGGCCATGCCCAGATCCAGCGGGAATTCCCACTTGCCCGCCGCCTTGGCTGCGTCCAGTGCGGCCATGAATTCGTCCTTGGTCCAGGGCGCGTCCACAGTCGGCTTGCGCAGGCCCAATTCGTCCAGCGTGGATTGACGGGTCACCAGCGCGACGGCGGCATCCCAAAGCCCGATGGAATACAGCTTGCCATCCCACACGCCCTTGGTGCCGGGCAGGAAGTTGGCAATCTTCGTCTCGTCGATGACCAGCGGCTGCATGTAGCCAGCCCATGCCCAGTTCGGCATGTTCGGCCCGTCCACGTCGAGGATGTCAGGCAGGTTGCCAGCCAGCGCACCGGCCACGACCGAGTCATTATAGGCCGCTTGCGGGAAACTTTGCAGTTCGACCTTCCAGTCGGTCTGGCTGGCGTTGAAGTCGGTGATCAACTCGTTGATCAGCTTCAGTTCGACCTCATTGCCCGCGCCGTGATACCACATCGACAGCGTGGTTTGCGCCAGTGCGGCCGAAGCCCCCGCCGCTGCCCATGCCATGATCGCAGCCGAGGCTGCGAATTTGAAAAGTTTCATCCCTTTTCCTCCCTCAGGGTTTTGAACGTCACGAGATTTGGTTTGCGGACCTCTTGGATCGAGGCGCGCCAGTGGACCGGGCCAGCCACAAGGACCGGTGCGGTGTCATCCCGGCCTTCGCCGGAAATCAGGGCCAAAAGACGCTCGCCCGCGCGGGCGCCGATGGCATTATAGGGCAGGTCCACCGTGGTCAGCGGCGGATACAATGTTTCGGCAATGGCGCGGTAATTGTCGAAGCCCGCCACGCCCACCTCTTCGGGCATCTTGCGGCCCATCGACCGCAGGATGCCATAAACCATCATCGCCATCTGGTCGTTGCCGCAGCACAGCACCGTGGGCGGCATGTCCAGCCGCAGCATCCGGTCGATGCTGTCCCACAAGAGTTGCGGTCCGGCCTCGGCCTGATCGAAATCGACATGCGTCAAAAGCAGGGGGTCATAGGCAATCCCGGCCTCGGCCAGCGCATCGCGGTATCCCAGCGTGCGCAACCGCCCCGCCGCCATTTCCGGCCGCAGCGACAGATAGGCCACGCGCTTGTGCCCCGCCGCAAGAACGCGCCGCACCATATCCGCCTGCAACCGCCGGTCATCGGGCAGGACGGCGGGCGTGCCTGCCGCGTCATAGCAATTGGCCAGCACCAGCGGCGTATCTTCTGGCACCTTGGGCAGCTTCACCTCTTGGTGGTATTCGGCGACATAGATCAGCCCCTCCACCCGATGCGACAGGAAGGTGTCGATCAGATGCGGCACCCGGTCCTTGCGCCCTGCGGTGTCGGCGATCATCACCGTCATGCCCGACGATTCCAGCGCGCGCTGGATGCCCTGCACGATGTAAAGATCGGGCAAGCCTTGTTGCGTGCTGATCTGGTTCTTGGTCGAAATCGCCCCGGTGATCAGGCCCACGATGCCGGACTTCTGCGCCCGCATCATCCGCGCCGCATTGGACCGCACATAGCCAAGATCGCGCATCGCGGCCTCAACCGTCTCACGCGTCTTGTCCCCCACAGGGCCGTCACCGTTCAGCACACGGCTGACCGTCTTGGGCGAAACGCCCGCAAGGCGCGCGACATCGTAGATCGTTGACAACGTCCGCCCCTCCAAGCCCTCACCACGCCTTGTCGGGCGCAATGACATCGGTGTCATGACATCGGTGTCATAAATCGGTCGATTCTGTCAAGCCGCGATTGCGCCGGGAAAGTGACCCCTCCGAAAGCAGGGGGTGGCCATCTTTCGTCGCGTTGCATCCATCCGCCGCGCCACGCATGACAGGCGGCGTGATACAGCCTTGCCGGGAGTATGGGCATGCCAAGCGATTTCCTGACGATGGAACGGCACGACGCTGATGATCCCTTGCCCGCCGATGCCTTCGCACGGCTGCGCAGCGGGCAGTTGGATGTGTTGCGCGTCGATGGCGTCTTTGCCCCCGATCTTTGCGCCCGCATGGTCGCCGATCTGGAAACCAACGCGCCGGGGTTTGAGGTGACGGAATTTCCCGGCCCGTTCCGATCCTTCTTCTATGGTCGCAACCTGAACCTGAACGACCCCGATCTGGATGACTATTTTGCCGCCGCCGCCCGCTTTGACGGTGACCTTCATCGCTTTGGCGCGGGCTTGGGCGTCGATCCCGTGGCGCGGATAACGGGCGTGCTCTCTGGCTTGGATGGCGGGCGGGCTGTCGCGCCAGCGCCGGGGCCGGATGGGGCCAACCATTTCTTCACCACCTTTCGCGGCCACCGCAACGGCGGCTACATCCCCCCGCATTTCGACAACGAACAGGGCCTGCGCCCCAGCTACCGCCATGTGGCCGCAGTCACCTCGGGCGACATCCTGTCCTTCGTTGTGACCTTGGCTGCGGCAGAGGGCGGCGGCGTGCTGGAACTTTACGACCTGATCGCCGAACAGGGGCGGGGGATCGTCAACGACGACGGCCTGTCGCGCCGTCCTGACCTGTCCACCCTGCGGTCGCAGACCGTTCCCGTCCCTGCAGGGTCCATGCTGGTGGTGCAATCGGGGCGGCGCTTGCACCGCGTGCAGCCTGTGATCGGCGAGAAGATGCGCTGGACGATGTGCAGTTTCATGGCCCTGTCGCGCGACGGCCAACGGACCTTTGCTTGGGGATGATGGGCTATATCGACAGCCTTATTGACGCGCGGCGGGCGGGGCATGTGTCCGATCATATCCATCTGGGTTTGTTCATCGACCCCGAAATGACGCTGGATCAGGCCCAAGAGGCGATGGCCCGCCACCACCTATCGGCACTGGACCTGTGCGATGCACTGGATGTTGTGGATGTCGGCTGCGGCTTTGGCGGCACGCTGCGCAGGATTGATAAGGATTTCTTAGGTAAGTTGACAGCTGTCAACATCGACCCCCGCCAGATCGCCCTTGCGCGTGAAGGAGCGTGGCGCAACCCCGTGGACTGGCTGACCTGCGACGCATCCGCCTTTTCCGAAGGGCGTATGGCTTGGGCCGACCGTATCCTGTCGCTTGAGGCGATGTTTCATTTCCCCGACCCCAAGACGTTTTTCGCCACTTGTGCAAAGGCATTGCGACCGGGGGGAAAGCTGGTCGTCAGCACGATCCTGCTGGATCGCAGCCCCTCAGCCCATGCCGTGGCCCAAGGTTTCGCCCCTTGGCCGGTGCCAGAGATGAGCTTGGACGATCTGACAGCGATGGCAATTGCCGAGGGCTTCAAGGTGCAAGACATCCAGAACCTCGCCCCGCTGACCCTGCCGGGGTTTGACTGGATGTGCCCACCCGCACCACCCGAAATCACCGACCATCCGGTGATCGAACTGCGGCGCCTGTTTCAGACAGGTCAGGCCTCCTATCCGATGCTGGTGCTTCAGGCGGGCGGG